>NZ_MJIR01000053.1:0-37052 GCF_001878835.1 Microbacterium sp. AR7-10
CGCGCGCCCTAGCGTGACAGGGTGTCAGCCGACGAGTCCGCAGAGCCGGATGCCCGTGCGCGCCCGCGTCTGAGGCTCGGCGTCGGCGCCGCGGTGACGCTGGGGCTCGTGGTGCTGTCGGCCGCGGTCGGCTGGGGGATCCTGCGCGGCCAGGCTGCCCCGACCGAGAGCATCGCGCTGGACGGCGCAGCGTCGGCGTCGGCGGCCACCGGTGACGACATGCGTGGCGGCTCTGCCGTCGCGCCGCCCGAGGGGCTGTACGTGCATGTGCTCGGCGAGGTCGCCGCCCCCGGCCTGTACATCGTCGATCCGGACGCGCGGCTGGTCGACGCTCTGGCGGCTGCCGGCGGCACGCTCGAATCCGCCGACCTGCAGGCCGTGAACCTCGCGCGTCCGCTGAGCGACGGCGAGCAGATCGTCGTGCCGAAGATGGGCGCGGAGCAGCCGCCCGGCGCCTCGGCGGGCGACGGGGGCGCGGGGACCGGCGTCGGTGCCGGGGCGGCGGACGGGATCGTGAACCTCAACACCGCCGACCAGACGGCGCTCGAGACGCTGCCGCGCATCGGTCCGGCGCTGGCGCAGCGGATCATCGACTGGCGCGATGAGAACGGTCGATTCCGTGCTGTCGACGACCTGCTGGCCGTGCCGGGGATCGGCGAGAAGCTGCTCGCCGGCATGCGCGAGAAGGTGCGGGTGTGACCGACCTGCGCACGAGCGTGGTGGCCGTCGTGCTCTGGGGCGCGGCACTGCTGCTCATCCACGTGCCTCGGCTCGCCGGGCCCACCATCCCGATCGCGCTGATCGGAGCGGTGCTGCTGGTGATCCTCCGTCGTCGTGGAGCGGGTCTCGTCGTGCTCGTGCTGCTGTGCGGTGCGGGCCTCGCCGCGACCGTCGCGGCCGCACAGCCGGCCCGCGACGCCGGGCACCCGCAGCGCATCGCCGGCCCGATGCGGGTCGGCGTCGCACCGATCGACGGCGCGGATCTCGGTGCGGTGCTGCGCGTCACGGGTCAGGGCAAGCGCACGGATGCCGGTGAGCGCGCCGCTCTGGTTCTCTTCGGCGTCCGCGCCGAGGTGACGGCGCCGGCCTCGGGGGTCTTCGCCGTCGCCGCGACCACGCGCGCCGAGTCCATCCAGCGTGCGAGCGGACTTCCCGAACCGGGCGCAGGGCTGCTCCCTGGCCTCGCGGTGGGCGACACGAGGGCGGTGTCGGAAGAGGTGAGCGCGGCGATGCTGGCATCCGGACTCAGCCACCTCACGGCCGTCAGCGGTGCGGACTTTCGGCACCGGTCGCGAAGTTCCTGACCATCGTCAAATGACATATAAGTCCAGGTCAAGCGCGATTTCTTGACCCACCTTACAATAGCCGATTGTACCCACCTTTAAAAGTCTGGAGCGCGATCTCGCCCAGAATGGGGGAGTTTTAACCAAGTTTGGATTCTGAGATGGGTGCGCTCATGCAAACGTCACCATATGGGTCGCAGCAAAGTTGCCAGATGGGAGCCCGAGCGACTAGTCGATGAATTGCTGACCTGACCTGGGCAATTATTCCGAGTGAGTTCGCCAGATGAGCTTGACCCTGTCGAGGTTCGGACCCCGCTGGCCCCGTGCTTCCTCGCTGACGGGATCGATCCTAGGGATCACGAGCGTGCGTACGACATGCCTGTGCTGGACGAGGGTCATGCCCTCCCAGACGATCAATGCGGACTCCGCTCTTCGGAAACGCCGCACCAACGGATCCAGGTTCTCCAGGACGTCGAGTCGGTTGTATGCGGCTTCGATCTTCGGAAACACGATCTGCTCCTGGCGCTCGAGAAGCTCGGGCTGCACGCGTTTCTCGGCTTCTTCCTTCACTCGATTCAGCCAGATGTAGTCAGCTTTGATCTGAAGACGAAGCGCTCGGCGTTCTATGTCGTCCTTGTCCCCAGACAGCGTGCGGGGTATCTCGAAGTCCATGTCGGAAACCCGCGCGAGGACAGCGTCTGTCACGATCTCGTCGAGATGCTCCTGACGCATCGACACGTGGAATCCCGTGCCCCCGGGGGAGCCGGCGCACTCATAAACGCGGTAGCGCTGGATTGGCTCTTTGCTGCCGGCGGGCCGCGTGCCCGCGTTCTGCGAGCCGATCCTGGTGCTCGCGCCACAAACGCCGCACACCGCGATGGAGCTGAGCAAATAGCGTGGCGGTCGTCCCCGCTTGGCCGTCGTAGCGCCCACATCACTGCTCACGCCTCAAGTCTGTCTGATGGTCGGCTCGTCTGCTTGCCTGAGTGAGATGTGATCCGTCGGGTCTCGATGCTCTGGAGCGCTGGTGCGACGAGTACTTCGCATCGCGAGCCACTGCTCTTCACCGAGCCAGGTAGTGTCACCGTCGACGAACGCGGCCGTGAGCACATATCGCTGATACTCGGTCAGTGGGGGAGCGGTGGCGGCCAGGGTTGCCAGCCGCTCGGCATACCGAACATTTGCGATCTGGGCGGATCGCGCGTGCATAGGAAGATCCGGCAGTCGCTCAGCTAGGTCTGTGATCGCGGCTCGCACGGCGTCCGTGGCGCTAGTGCCGCCTGCTCTCAGAACGTCAAGGGCTGCTTGGCTCAGTCGATCGAGCTGGACCGTGATCTGCTCAGTCTTGGAGGTTGATCCTTGGGAGTGGTCTCCTGGAAGCGACGTGTACATTCGCCTATTGCCTCCCGCCTCGGGTCAATCACGATCACCATAGTGGAAGCTATAAGTTCCAGGAAGTGATCAGTGCCTATTCGTGACCTTGTGGTGAATCACCGACTTCCAGCGAGAGGGAGTGGCGGGGGATCACTTCGTCCCGGATCTGGGGCGTCATTACCGGACTCGCTACCTGATCGACCGACGATCGCTCAAGCAACATGCCTTCGGCGACGAACTTGATCAGCGGGTCACGGTCCTCTGTCAGAGCATCGAGAATCTGAGTCGGGGCATCTGGGTTCAACGCCACCAGAAGTGCCAGATCAGAGCTGCGGCCGGCGAGATCCGCCAGCAGATCGATCGGTGTTGCGCCGTTGAACGCGACGGCCTGCTGTGTTTCGGCATCATTCTCGACAGCTAGTAGCCGCAATACCTCTGGAGGCGTGTTCGGGTTCGCCGCGACGACACGCCTAACTTGCTTGCTTCGACGCTCACCGCCGAGGAAGGTAAGAATGTCGGGCGTTGCCAATGGGTTGTAAGCGACTTGCGCACGAACTTCGGCGCGCTTGTTCGCTGCCATCTCATGCAACTCGGACACCGTAGGAGGCGTCCGTTTCGGAGCGATCTCGACTGCGCCGACTTCGGCAGGGTCAGTGTCTTCGGCGGTATCGGCGACAGGATTGCGGAAGGCTGCAATGCGAACGTCAAGGTCTGGATCGAGGAACAATGCGTTCAGTGCGTCGCCCGGGAGGTTTGGATTGCGTGCCGCACATTTCCGCACTTCAACATCCTCGTCCTGCGCCAGCAGTTCCAGGATTTTCACTGGCGTATGTGAATGGGTGGCGACAGCGCATCGAACCTCTTCGTCGCGGCTCTTGGCGAGTCGCACCAGCGTCGTTGCGCCGGTGCGGGCATCTTCGGCTGCCTCCAATCGGAGGTTCGGTTGGCGCATGCGGCTCTTCGACAGTCGATCCAGGGCTTCTTCGACCAAAGTGAATGGAAGTGCGAGGTCGCCACGTGAGGTTGCCGCCTGCAGCGCCTCCAGGAGTTCGAGATCACTCGCCGTGGTCAGCAGAGATGCTGCAAGCTTCGCCGCGAGATCGCCAGGAAGCGCCTCGTTGGTGAGCACTGCCACGCGAATCGTCTGGGACTTGTCCTCGGCAAGCAACTGCAGAGCCGGCACGGGGGCTGTGCTGTTCAGGGCCACTGTCAGTCGGACGTCAACTGAACGATCCCGGGCGAGCCGCTCCATCACGGCATCGGGCATTTGCTGCGACCCCGCGAACCACTCCCTCGCTTCGGCGGATCGCACTGACTGGATCTTCTCGGCCAGAAGGTCGACGCTCACGGCGTCTAGCGTTGGATTGCCGGCCAGCGCTGTCAAGATTTCGGGTGAGTTCTCATGGATCAGCTCCCTGAGCATCGCTGGCGGCGTTGCCGGGTGTGAGGCGATGACCGCCAGCATCTGCGCGTTGTACTCCGCAGGCGTGCCCCACTTCTCGTAGGCTGTGAGCCCCTGGGTGCGGAACGCCAGCCGGGCAGATTTGGAAGCGGCAAGCTCGCTAAGGGTCTTGCTCATGGCGTCATCATGGACGGGCAGTGACCGCTTGAGCGCGGACCAGCGGACCTCAGCATCGCTATCGGTGAAGAGCTTCTCCCGCACGGCGAGATCAGCAATGGGAAGGCTGTTCGCCACGATGTGCCGAATGTGCGCAGGCTGATCCTCCTGCATTAATGAGTTCTTCAGTTCATTCGGCAGTCCGTTCTTCAAACGCTCGGGAAGGTCGTTCCTCCGGTCAGCAATCGCCGCCCAGACACGACTTGCCTGCGGAAGCGGAAGACCGGGATTCCAGCCAAGGCGGTTGCCAATGAAGAGGTGGACCAGCTGTTCCAGAAGTCCGAGGTTCGCATCAGCTGGGTCGCGATCCTGGCGAATCTGCACGGCACGCGGGGCCAAGGCACCTGGATTCCCTGGCTGGACTGCCACCAGGTCATGAGTGTCCGCAACAGTGCCGGTTGCTGCGGGGGGGACTGGCGAGCTCGTCTCAATGCTGCGAGCCGATACAGTCGCTTCTTGCCGCCATGCGCCTGCGTTCGCGGCGGCCGCGCGTCGCACCATCAAGCTCGTGTCCTGAGCGAACGCAGACAGTATCTCATTTGGCGTCGCGGGGTTCATCGCCACGCCTTCACGTACGCGCGCGTAGCGGTCTGCGGCCAGCGTTCGCAGCGTGTCTTCAGGCGTCGCGGGATTCCGTCCCACTCGGAACCTCAGGTCCGTGTCGTCCCCGAGAGCCAGCGCCAGGAGCATCGCATGGGGTGTGTTGCGGTTGTCTGCCAGCAGTTGCAGCTTGCGGCGTTCTGAGACGGGAACGTGAACGGCGATCTGGTTCCGCTTCGTCGCGTTCACGAATCCTTCGCGCAATGTCGGCAGCAGCTCATCGGGATCGCCATCGAGCAGTCGCTCAAGGCTCCAGATCGGCATGAGCCCTTGCCGAGGAAGCCAGATGCCCACACTGCGCACGGCCAACTCGTCTTCGAGATCGAGCATGACGTACCCAAGCAACTGCCGCAGAAACCCGCGCAACTTGGGAATGCTCAACTCCGCGTATACCTTGCAGTCGATCAGCGTGTCACCGACAAGCCAATCGCCATCAGCTCCGCCCAGCAGCATCGCACCGCTGAACTCCGGATTCGGCTCGAAGCGGTCGCCGTCGGCAATTCGGTCGCGCCAGGCGTTGATCTGGGATGCGTTCGCCACGAGCAGCGAACGAATGTCCGCGATCGCCAGTGGATCGATCGAGGCGGCAAACGAGAGCCCGTCATCTACGGCGTCGCATGACGCGCCTACAGAACCGCTCAGTGCTTCGGGCCCGGCCCGATAAATCTGCTCGCAGTGAGCGAGCAGTATTGATGCGCGGTCGAGATCAGCCTCGTCCGAAGGCGCGGACAGCAGCTGTTCTGCCACTTGGAACGCTTCGGTCAGTATCCGTGCCCGATGCAACCCATTCTCGATCTCGTCGATGAAACGGGGCAGTTCGGTAATGCCAGCAGCTGAAGCTGAATCCTGTAGGTCGAAGCCATCCAACGCAAGGCGCGCGCGGATGTCGAATGCTGTCCCAGACCGCGCCGCATCGACACCACGGGGGACAGGAATGAGAAGATCCCTGTCGCAGAGCTCTGGCAGACCCAAGGTCGCGGCCATGCCATAAGCGGCTTGCGTGTTACCGCGGGTGCCACTCAGCCGCGGGGAGATCCCGTCAAGATACGCACGTACTGGCGAACCCGCGTCTCGCAACTCGCTCGTAAGGCTCACGGGTTGATCTTCGCAGATCGGAACGTTTGGCTCGTTGATCCCGTTCACCGTCTCGGTGCCACCTCTGGCCATGCGTCGCACCGCCCGACGTCCCAACCCTGATTTTGAGCTCAAATCACGGGGCCGCCAGTGCTCGCCGCACGTGATGATTCAGCACTACTTGAGCTGTCACCAGACACCCATTTCAGCCAGCCGCGCCCACCGCGGGATCAGTGCCGCGAGAGTGATGATGAGCGCGGCGGCCCCGACCGCAATCGACACGGCGCGAACGCGCCACTTGACGGGCTCGAAGTCGTTTCTGGCCAAAACGACCCCGCTCGCGAAGGGCAGGGCAAAGGGAACGATGCTCATCACTACCAGAGCGAGAACGGCGGACTCCCGCCATGACTCATCCGAGTACAACAGCCCGATGAGCATCAACCAGCCTTTGGCCAAAGCCATGAGCGTTCCGATGCCTCCAATGACGCTGGACAGCACGATCATCGTCCGAGGACGAAGCGCGTCCTCTCCTAGCGATGCGTGCACCAGGACCAGCACGGACAGGAGCGCCGTCAGCGCAAGGTAGCTGACGTCCGCGAAGCCCCATTCGCCTGTGTTGATCGGCACGAGTCCGGTGATCATCAGGAACAAGTGCAAGATCGCGAGAACCATCCCGACGCCGATCAAGCAGATGGTGGAGATCGCGATGAGCCGCTCGGAGCGCGTCGCCGGCTCCGGCTCGACCCAGAGGGTAACAGGCTGCGTAGACATCATGTCGATGACTCTCCTCTGTGAACCTGGACGATCTCCTGCCGCCATGTGTTGACTGCGCTATCGCGCCTCGAGCACGGCGACGATCGGCCGATGGTCGGTGCCACCAGATGCCGAAGGCTCCGGAACCCGGGCATCTAGTACCGACCATGCTTCGCCGACCAGCACATGATCGATCGGCGAAGCCAGCCATGCAGGAACGGTGGATGGCCAGGTGCCAGTAGAGGCTGCAGTTGCCTCAACCGCAGCATCCTGGCAGCGCCCGAGATCCAGATGGTCGACCGTGGCGTTGAGATCTCCGGCGAGGATGATGTTGGATCCGAACCGGCTGCATTGCTCAGCGATCCACTGCAGGCCTGCTCTCCAGTCGTCCATGCTCTTGGGCAGGGGCGCGGCCGGGTGTGCCGCGACGATTACCGGTCCGTCTCCGTCAGCCGGACGCCAGACGCCGCTGGGAAGCCCAGGCGTTGAACCAGCAGCCTCGTCGAGCTCGTAGGCACCGAGTTCGTCGGCGACGAGCAGTGACGTCGGGATCCACGACTCCTCGACCGAGCCGGCAACGGCGCGGGTGGTCGCTGGCGTCAAATGCATGCCCTCAAGGGCGACCAGGCGCGCGACCTCGGCGGCAGCGTCTTCGTCCATCTCTGGCAAGCTCACGACGTCGGCTTCCACCTCGAGGACGAGCGCGGCGACATCTGCTGGGGAGGTAGCCCCGCCCTGGGCATTCCACACCAGGGCCGTCAGATCGCCATCTCGCAGCCCTGCTGCACCCGTCGCTGTCTCTGAGCTTCCGCGGGCCAGGAGAACGCCGGAGTTCCCGACGCTCGCGGCAAGAGTGGCGACCGCGATCCCAGCGGCGATGCTCGCCAACAGCCGGGTTCGCCGTCGGAACAGCAGGAACGCCGCTGCAGCGACGATGGCAGCGAACAGGAGAGCGAGTGCGAGCGGGGCGCGGAATGCGATGAGCTGCGCGATGCCGGGAAGTTGCTGTGCGCCGAATGCCTGCGGCCAAGTCAGCAGGATCGCCACAGGGATGCAGACCAGCAACGTGATGCTCAGGCCGAGACGACCCCGACCCGCGTCCCTTCCCGTCGAGGCTGGCTCTTGTTCCGGAGCTTCGGCGACGCGAGTCACGGGCCCCATGTCGGCTGGCTGGCTCCCGGCGACAGCAGCACCGCCCACCCGGCGAGGACCAGCGCGATCGCGATGATGGGCATGACCACGACAAGGGCCCGAGCGGCAGTGCTCCGCTTGCGCCACGTCCAGATGCCCCGCGCTACAAGCCAGAGGAGCAACCCTCCTGCGATGGCGAAGAAGAACAGTCCGACGGTCACGCCCAATGGGCTCTCGGAGCCCTCCCAGTGGTAGGTCGTGCCGACCTCCCACGGCCGCCACACGAGGCCGGCCATGCCGATCCAGAACGTGCCGATCAGTCCCGCGATGACCGAGGCGAGTCCGAGAATGAGCGGGGCGATCTGGCCCTCGCCCTGGCTGCCCGCCACGGCTGCGTTCTCTTGCGTCGCGGTCATGGTCCAGTCCTTCCCAAGCGGCACTTCTCTCGAAGTCGTCATTTCGATCCTATGGATCCGTGCCGCGCACTCTTGATGAACCGCTGGGGCTCCGGGTATTACCTGTTGAACGGCTCGCTGCCCGGGCCCAGGTGCGAGTCGAAGCGCTGCTTATGCCAATGCATCGCGTACGGCCGTCCTGATCTGCGCTGACAGGTCGTCGACAAACTGCTGGCACAGCGCCATCGCCGTGGGGCCGTTGTTTTCCTGCCGGCATTCAGCCAGCCGCGCTTCATCGATCGGGATCCGCTTCATGAAGCCGAGGGGACTGCTGACTTCGATGAACGCGCCGGTCTCGCCTGGTCCTTCGGCTCCGAGCCGCATCTCGACCGGGGCATCCCAGGGGACGCTGGCTGCCTGCATCGCCGCGTTGCCGAAGTTGGACGCGCTCGTGTTGAACAAGCTGCTGATCATCGCTGCTCCTCGAACGGGTCGACGATGCTCTGCACCCCATGGTCGGGGCAGACGAACGCGATGCGCGCGCCCTGCCCCTCGACGCTGATGCTGGGATCCGGCTCGCAATCGCCCCCGCACTCCGAGCACGTGCGGTAGCCCTGGTCCTTGGGCGTGCGGATCGGCACACCATCCAGGTTGCCGGGCTCGTCGTACTCCATGCACTGACTCTACGAGCTTTCCTGCGCCACTAGTCGTAGGCCCGGTGCACGTGCCATCCGTCCTCGGCCTTGTACACGTCGAAGACCAGCGAAAGGCCATCCTCGTCGGTGCCCTGGAACCGCCAGCCGTAGAGGCCGGTGTTCGGCTCCCGCGGAGCCGTCCAGATGGAATGCCGAAGCCTGGTCGGAGCATCGGTGACCCGCCAGCGCTTGCCCGCGTAGACCATCCGCGCAGGCACGTCGTCGACCAGCCACAGGGTCATCTGGTGTTCGACTGCAGTGGTGTTCATGGGTTAAGAGAATAGAACACTTGTTCGATATTTGCTACCCTTGAATCGGCCGGAGAGAGGAGCCAGCATGGGCACCAGCCAGCGCCTTGCTGAGCACTACGATCTACGTGCCGAGGAAAAGCAGCTGGAGCGCTACGCCAAGACTGCTGGCCCGCTGCAGTCGCTGAGCGAGCGCGAGCTCGCGCTGGACAAGCAGCCGGTCACGACCTATCCCCAGCCCCGGCGCGTCAAAGCATGGGTCAGGTTCGGGCCCCAGCCGGCGCGCGTCAATGCTCTGCTGCTGCGCAGCACCGACACCGCCGTCGGCATCGAGTTCACCATCGCGGAGAAGACCTACCGCTGCTGGGTGTGGGGCAACGCCGTGGAGCTGGCCGGCTAGCCCGCGCAGCTTGGCTAGGCTCATGCGGATGACTGACGTTCAGCAGCAGCCTGCATGGAAGTTCTGGCTGAGCATCCTCTTCTGCTTCCTGCAGGTGGCCGTGGGGTTGCCGGCCATGGGGTACTTGTTCAGTCGCGGGCTTGGCTGCGGACAGGGGTGCGATTTCGTGGGTTTCGGCTACGCCTTCTATGGCTTCGCCATCTTCGGATTCGCAGTCGCGCTAGCAAGCATCGTGCTGCTGTTCCTGCTCAACAAGCGCACCTGGGCTTGGATGATCCCCGGTGTCGCCCTCCTGGTCATCATCATCGGGTTCTTCATCGCCAACAGTGCTGTTGGCACTCTGCTGTCGAAGTGATCCAGCTGGCCAGCACTCGCATTCCGCTGGTCGCCGCTCCCGCATAGCCTGAACACATGTGCGGCAGATCCGCGATGGACGCCAACACCGACGAGCTGATCAGCGAGTTCGTCGCGCAGGGCTGCAAGCCCGAGGACTGGTGGAAGGAATGGCACGGCAGCTACTCGATCGCGCCAACAGACCAAGCACCGATCGTCCGGGACCGCGGCGAAGGCAGGATCCTGGAGCTCGTGCGCTGGGACTGGCAGAAGCCGCCGTCCAGGCCCACCGGCGCGCCGATCATCAACGCGCGCATCGAGAAGCTGGCGACCGGCTTCTGGACTCCGGCATTCACCGCCGCCCGCTGCGTCGTGCCCATGCGGGGTTACTACGAATGGACCGGCACCAAGGGCGACAAGACCCCGCACTTCTTGCATCGCGAGGATGACAGCTTGCTTGCTGCCGCCGGCCTCACTTGGTCGATGGACGTCAAGGGCGAACACGTCCGCTGCTTCGTAGTGGTCACCCGCGAGGCCCGCGACGCCGGGGGCGAAGTGCACGACCGGATGCCGGCGTTCCTGACTCCTGACGCAATGGATGCCTGGCTGGAGTCGGTCAAGCTCGATCGTACAGGGCGCGAGGAGATGCTTGCCGCGCTGGACGGCTCCTCAACTGCGATCGCATCGACCATCCGCCAGCATGTCGTCGACCGGCGGGTGAACAGCGTGCGCGCTGCGGATCCCAGCGACCCTGGGCTTATCGCGCCGGCAGTACAGTAACTGACCGTTTAGCGGCGTGGACTCAGCTCTGAGACGTTGATCACGCGGCCGCGGATTCATGGATGCGATGAGGACAACCCGACTGTCCAAAGCGATCCCATGGGCGGCACACCTGAGGCTCAGGTCACAGGTGCCACCCTGAGGGCTTCAACCGCCAACGCTGTCGAGACGGTTGCGACTTCGTAATTGAGTCCGTGTTCCCGTTGTACCAGATCGCGAAAAGCACCCAGCGTTTTCTTCCCATGCCGGAAGCGAACCGGGTTCTCATCGAATTCCCTCGTGCACAAGGCAGCGACGGCCCCGGGGTTCGGAACTTTTCCTTGTTTCCGACGCTCTCGCTCATCAGCGATATTGCGTTGCGTGATCATGATTTCTAGTGAGCTCTCGCGCGTGAGTAAAGTCGCCCGATCCAGCAGATCAGCGATGACCGCCTCGTCGAGCGCGGGGTAGATCATCTTTAGATGGTCAGGATCCAACAGGTGGCTCTCGATGTCGGTGCCCGTTGTCAAGAAGGGTTCAGCGCCAACCGAACGCATGGCAGCTTCGAAGCTTGCCCAAGCTTCATCTGAGAGGTAGTCCCGGTCGCGGTGCACAATAACCCGCGTGCCTGGTGCATGGTCAAGCACAAACTTCGTTAGGACCTGTGCCGCCACGGTCTGCCCCGAGTTCGCGTAGGACCAGATGTCGAACTCTCCTTCCTTCAACCCTGAAGACAACGCAATCGTTCTGATTAGAGTTGTGTCGTCGTCCTCTGTGATGATCACAAGTGGCGTCTTGCCGTTCCGCAGCCGATCGCCGGCGTCGAGCGCGCCTAACTCGAGCAGGGCCGAGACAAGATCAAAGTCGGCGTCTCGAGGCGCTCCTGCACTGAGCCAGTGGATCTTCGCATTCCGTCGGCCGAGTTCATCAAGCATGTGGCGAGAATGCGTAGACAGTAGAACTTGGAACTCGCGAGCTTCGGCCAGTTCGATGAGTAGTTGAGCGAGCTTTCGTTGGTTGTCAGGATGGAGATGAGCATCTGGTTCATCCAGAATCAACAGCCGCGGTTGATACAGGCCGATGTACGAAAGAACCTGGATTGCCTGGAGCACGCCTGTGCCCGAAGATTCGACGGGCAATTTTGGTCCATTTTCTCGGGTGGCCGACACGGAGATGTACTCATCTGACGCTTCGTCGAAGGAGACCTCGACTTTGACATCAGGAAAGACTTTGGAGAGGGATGCTTCGAAGTCTTGCCACGCTAGAGCGTCCCTCGATAGCGCCAGTAAGACGTTCCGAAAGACCGAATTTGCGTCGCCGCGTGCAGCTGCACGCTGAACTAGCCCTTTGGATTGATAGGACTCCACAGCGGGGATCCCGGCGAGACCGGGAGCCACGACGGAGTACGGCCGTGCAAGATCTTCCAGACGTTCGCCGAGCGCTCGACCAGTGATCTTGACCTGTACGTTCTTGTTCTTGCCTTTCTTGACTGTGATCTCGGCCTCACCGAGATCGTCAGTCTCGAAGCGGACGGAGATTGGATTGCTCTTCTCCCGCAGCGCGCCGCCAAAAGCCAGTCCGTCTACGTCTCGGAGTGGTGTGTAAACGAGCTGTTGGGTTGCGAGCGATCCCGGGCGCTCGCCCGTAGCACGGATCCATCCACGCGCCCCTGCCAGGTGTAGGCTCTGGGCGACCGAAACAGCGAACTGGATTGCTTGCAAGGCGCTGCTTTTTCCAGCGTTGTTTGGGCCTACCAACACGGTCACCTGACCAAGAGCTAGTGTGGCGTCTTCGACAGTCTTGAACCGCTGGATGTGTACCTGGTTGAGCACGTTTGCCTCTCGCAACGCCGCATAGGTTAGGTCAGTCTGCCTCGATCGCAGGCCTGATCGCTTTCGCCGTAGCCTACTCAACTCGTGGCACGAACGGATCGTCCTCGATCGCGCGGCACTGACTCCTTTTCTGTGGGGCCGCTGAAGGTAGCGTCTAGTCATGCCTGAGAACGTACGACTCCCGCTCGTTGCCGATGCAGCGCGTGCGCTGGCGCATGGACTCGCCAATCCTTCCTTGCTCGTGACCCTCCACCGGGACATCGACAAGCTCCACGGGCTTAGTGGGCGCAGACTTGGGAGCTCGAAGAAGCAGTACGCACTCCGGTGGGCCATCTTCTCGATGTCATATGCCGCTCTCGAGGCGTTCTTCAACGACATCCTTCGGGAGCCAACCGACACGCGCGCGTTGCCCTTGAATCCCGACAAGCTGCGCAATGCCGGCAACAAGCACGGAGTCCGCCTCTTCACTAACGACTGGGGTGTGCGAACGCGCGCGTTGAGCTTGACCGCGACCGACGGGCGGTCACGCTGGATGATCTACGAGGGAACCCGCGAGCTGGCAGCGTACTTATCAGACATGAAGAACCTTCGCGACCTCCTGAACCACGGTCAGGATCCCACGAAAGCGACGAACAGATCAGGTGCCCTTTGGCCGCTTGCAAGCGGGGGGCATTCGATGCGGCTGATGGGTGCCGAGGGTTTCATTCAGGCCTGTTGCGACCTCGCGTCCCAGACTGTGATGGCCTACGGCGGAAGCGCGAGCGACCTTCCAGAGTGGCCCGAACCGGAGCGTTCCGGTCTCTCCGCTGAGAAGCGGCCGAAGTTGGCTCTGTTGCCATGACGTTCGCTCGTCGCGGTGCCAGGTAGTGCCCCGTCACGTCAGATGCCTCCACGCAGGGGGTTGTGGGCAAGCAGCGTCGGTGCCGCCAAGTAGGCTCGGGAGTGTTCACGCAGACGTGAGGAAGAGGTCGCATAGTGAGGCTGAAGTCGTTCCGGGTGTCCCGGTACAGGAACGTGCTGGACTCGGGCGAAGTGCTGGTGGAAGGCGATGTCACTACCCTGGTCGGCATGAATGAGTCGGGCAAGTCCACGATGCTGGGCGTGAGGAACGAACAGGTGACAGTTTCGGTTTAGGCCGCCAGTGTGAGCGGCTCAGCTAGCTTGGCTTCGAACTCGATGGGCGTCAAGCCGCCGAGGGTGTCCTGGGCGCGCTGGCGGTGATACTTCCGCTCGATCCACACGACAATCGCGAGCCGGAGTTCCTGCCGGGTCGTCCACCGCTGCTGGTTGAGGACGTTCGTCTGCAGCAGCGACCAGAACGACTCCATGGCGGCGTTGTCTCCGGCGGCGCCTACGCGTCCCATCGATCCGACCATGTCATGACGGCGCAGCTCGCGGGCCATCGCCCTGCTGCGGAACTGGCTGCCCCGGTCAGCGTGCAGGATGCACCCGGCGACCTCACCGCGACGGGCGACGGCGTTGCGGACGGCATCGATGGCGAGCTTCGCAGTCATCCGGTCGCTGATCGAGTAGCCGACGATGCGGTTGGAGAACACATCCTTGATCGCGCAGCAGTACAGCTTGCCTTCGCTCGTCCGATGCTCCGTGATGTCCGTGAGCCACAGCCGGTTCGGGGCATCGGCGCGGAACACCCGCTGCACGTGATCGTCGAACACCGGCGGGCCGGCCTTCTTGCCCTTCCCACGTCGCCGGCGCTGCGCGGACGAGAGGATCCCGGCCTGCGAGCACAGCTTCCACGCCGTCCGCCGACTCATCCGCCACCCCGCCCGACGGGCTTCGTCGGCAAGGTATCGATACCCGAAAGTCGGGTCGTCGTGATGCGCGTCATGCAGCGCGTTGATCCGATACGCGCGGAGCACGTCCGCGTCCCGGACAGGGGCGTTGCGCCACCGGTAATAGGGCTGTCTTGCGAGCTTGAGAACCCGACACGACACCGTGACGGGAATCCCCGCTTCGGCGAGCTCAGCAACGAGCGGGTACGTCATTTTGGGGAGCCGCCAAGACGCAGGTTCGCCTGCGATAGGTACGCCGCCGCGCGACGGAGCACCTCGTTCTCCTGCTCGAGCAGCCGGATCCGTTTCTTCAGCTCCCGAGCCTCTGCCGCGTCCGCGGCGGTCTGACCAGGTCGATTGCCGTCTTCGACATCGGCCTGGCGGAGCCAGTTCTGCAGGGTTGCTTCGCTGATACCGAAATCGGTGGCGATCTGTTTAATGGTGACGCCGCTCTCGCGGCTACGAGCGACCGCGACAACGTCTTCGCGGAACTCTTTGGGATAAGGACCAGGCACGATGACATCCTCCCCGCCAGCGCCTCCCGGCACTAACGATCAGTTGCCACCTGTTCGTTCCTCACGCCCGCTCGACGCCCTCTATCGGCTCAATCCGGTCTACGGTGACAGGTTCGTCGAGCTCGACGACTACCCGCGCTGGCGACGCAGCCGCGATAGCCGGAACGAAGACCTGCAGGCGATGTCGCCGATCGACGCGACCTTTGAGCTAGACCAGGAGGACCTCGAAGCGTTGGAGGAGGTGCTCGGGGAGGGCGTCGTTACGCCCGGGACAGTTCAGGTCGGTCGACGCTACAACGACAGTCATTGGGTGACTGTCGAGGTTGATGAACGCCGTTTCATTCGCAACGTGCTCGATGGGCATCGCGATGCCGAAATTCTTGCGGAGGCACATGAATCGGTCGCGTCGCTCAAGACAGCTCTCGCGGCTCTCGTCAAGGAAGAGGCGGCTGCGGCCGCCGCAGCAGCCGCCAAAGCTTCAGAGGAAGAGCCAAGCCCGGTCGAGGAAGTGCCTGGCACGCCCACCAGCGACGTGCTTGATCGCATCACCAGTTCCCTCGGCGCTGACGGAAGCCCTGGTTCGGTGGCCCAATCTGCGATCTGGTCGCGACTGCCTAAGTTCTTCCTGTTCACCGACTACCAGAGCCTCGAGGGCCGGGTAGACGTTGCCGCGCTGAAGACGCAGTCGGATGAGCACCCGGGTGCCTCGCCGAAGCAGACCGCTCGCGCGCTGCTGAAGCTCGCGAACACCGACGTGAACGCTATGACCGACTCGAACTTCGAGTCGAGCACGGCAGAGCTCGAGTCGGTCTCCAACGACCTCTCCCGAGAGATGAAGGAGTACTGGAGTACGAACCCGGAGCTGCGCATCAAGATCATGACCGAGCCGGAGACTGTCTCTAATCAGCATGGTCAGCACAGCGTCGTGCGGTACCTGAACTTCCGTGTCGAGGACCGGAAGCACGACTTCACCAACAATTTCTCGCGCCGCTCATCAGGCTACCGGTGGTTCTTCTCGTTCCTCGCCGCGTTCAGCGAGTTCGAGACCCGTGAGAGCAACGTGGTCATCCTGCTCGACGAGCCGGGTCTTACGTTGCATGCGAAGGCCCAGCGAGACTTCCTGCGCTTCATAAACGAGCGGCTCGCGCCAGCAGGCCAGGTGGTGTACACAACGCACTCGCCGTTCATGGTTGACCAGATTGAGCGAGTTCGCGTTGTCGAGGACCGCGGCGAGGACGTCGGCTCCGTGACCACGTCAGAGGCCCTGGAGGTTGGAGATGACAGTGCGTTCCCGCTCCAGGCGGCCCTCGGCTACGACCTGACGCAGAACCTCTTCATTGGTGAACGGAACCTACTTGTCGAGGGACCGTCTGATCTTGCGTTCCTGGACCTGATCAGTCGTCGGCTGCGCGATCTCGAACGCGAGGGAGTGGACGAGCGGTGGCGCATCCTGCCGGCAGGCGGATCGTCCAACGTGCCGGCGTTCGTCTCGCTTCTCGGCCGCAAGGTGTCGGTCACTGTGCTGCTGGACTCCGGGACGGAGGGCGGTGGGAAGGTCGAAGCCGCCATGAACGCGAACAAGATCGACAGCGAACGCATCGTTCTGGTCAGCTCTGTCCTCGAGCAGAAGCACGCCGACATCGAGGACCTCTTCTCCGTCGACGACTACATCGCGCTCTACAACGCGGCGTTCGGCAAGAAGCTCAAGGCCAAGGACTTGTCCAACCACCATGAGCGCATCCTGAAGCGCTTGGAGAATTCCGGCGAGCCGAAGTTCGACCACTGGCGTCCAGCTGAAGTCCTCCTGCGTGACCCCGCTCGTGTCGAGAAGCTCTCCGACGCTACGTTGGCCAATTTTGAGGCGCTGGCGCAGAAGATCAACGCCACCCATGCATAGCGCTCGCGCAGCCGAAGGGTGGTGCGTGCGGCGATGCGATGGGGTATGTCCTCCTGGTCCGTATTGGCGTGCGCGAGTCGAACTGCGTCACTCTTGGGCGCTCGCAAATAGGAAGCGATAAGTACCTGGAACCTATGGCTTCCTATCGGGAGCCTTGATGAGTGGTCAGTTCCCTCAAGTCGACCCTCGGCGTACGGGTGCGCGAGATTCGTCGGTCCAGGAGACTGACGCAAGAGGCGCTTGCCGAGCAGCTTGAGATGACTCCGCGCTACCTGGCCGGCATCGAACGCGGCGAGCGAAACCTTACTTTGGATTCGGTTGACGCCCTGGCCAAGCAACTGGGCGTGGAGCCGCGGTCGTTGCTGGACCCATCCGCCGCACGCTAGGTATGTGCATTCGAGGGCTCTGCATGCACAGGGACGAAGAGTCAGTGATGTCGTGGAACAGCGGTTCCTAGACGGGATCCTGGGCAGGCGGTTGCTGGCCGGTGACACACCCGACACACGCCTTTTGGCGGCTCGTAGCAGGGCTGCGGCATAGACTGAACAGTGCGTCCGGCGTGCGTCGGGCCGCTGCCGTTGAGCAGGAGGCACCGGCATAATCCAGCTTCCCGGAGACAGTATCGAACCGCGCAATCGGGAGGTCTAGGAGTGGCAGAGAGCACCACTGAGAACTTGTTCCGCGAGTTCTACGGGGCGTCGACGTTCATCGAGAAGCGCGACATCCCGAAGAAGTTCGGCTTCCGTTCCAAGCGTAAGGGTTCGACGGACGACGGCTTCCCGGACTTCTTCAAGGACATGGGCTCCTGGCTCATCGTCGTCGAAGCCAAGTCAGGGGAACCAGGGCTCCGGTCGGACCATGAAGCCGCGTTGGCCGATGTGCGCAGCTACATGACCAACAATGCGGTGCCCCACACCGACATCGTTGGCATCGCTGTTTCTGGCCAGACCCTCGAGAGCCTGCGTGTCACCCATCTGTTGCGCAAGGGCGACAGCGACGAGATCGAAGAGCTCGAAGGCCTGCAGAGCCTGATGAGCCTCGAAGCGCTCAGCAACCACTACGCGTCCGCCGCCATCGGCGACCCGCTCTCCGACGCCGAACTGCAGAGGTTCCTGCGCCGGCTCAACGAGCGATTCCACAAGGACTCGCGAGTGCGCGACACCGAACGATCCTTGTTCTTCTCAGCGCTCATGATCGCGCTCGACGACGAACCGTTCCGCAACATCTACAAGTCAATCAGCAAGCCCGAGGATGATCGGCTCGTTGGTGCCCGGTATCTGAACGACCAGATTGTCGAGGCCGTTACTCGCCAGCTGGAGAAGAAGATCAACTCCGAGTCGAAGCAGATCGACTGGCGCGATCGCTTCGCGTTCGTGAAGACCGTAGACATCCCGCTCGGTGAATACAAGGAGATCATCAGCGAGATCGACGAGCGTGTGCACCAGCCGTCGAAGCGCTCGGTGAAGCGGGACATCCTCGGGCGGGCGTACAAGATCTTCCTGTCGCGCGCCGGCAAGATGGACAACAAGAACATCATCTTGACGCCGGACCACATCAAGACATTTATGGTCGACCTGGCCAGGCTGGGTCGTGACGATGTCATCATCGACACCTGCATGGGCTCCGGCGGCTTCCTCATGGATGCCATGGAGCAACTCGTCGCCAAGGCCAATGGTGACGAAAAGGCGATCGAGCACATCCACGAGCACCAGCTGGTGGGCCTCGAGAACGACGCGATCCTGTTCGCCCTCGCGTGCTCGAACATGTTCCTGCACGGTGACGGCCGTTCGAACCTCCTGTACCGCGACTCGCTCGTCACGCGTAGCAAGTCCTTCACCGTGGCCAAGCGGGATGAGAAGTTCCGCAACTACATTAAGCGCCAGAAGCCCACCAAGTGCGTGATCAACCCGCCGTACGAGAACGACAATCCGATCAACTTCACGATGTCGGCCATCGAGTACCTCGAAGAGGGCGGGCAGCTGGTCATCATCATGCCGAACAACACGCTGTCGAAGAACGCGAACCAGAAGGCGGCTCTCGCGATCCTCGAGCGCGCCCGCCTCGATTTCGTGATCGACATGCCCCAGCAGCTGTTCTTCGAGCAAAAGCGCGGCGTGAAGACCTCGATCTTCGGCTTCACCAAGACCAGCAACGGGCACGACCACGACGCGCTGGTGACCTTCATCGACATGGAGGACGACGGCCACGAGGTGCAGCTCGCACATGGACGCCGAGACACCGGCCGTTGGCATGGGATCGCCACCAACGTCCAGCGCGCCATCCGCGATGGCCTGGAAGATCACGAGGCCCGCTCCTGGCGCACGCCGATCTTCGACGACACCGGCAGGTTCCTGCCTCGTGGCATCCGGCAGAACCCGTGGCCGCAGACGCAGTCGCACGACCTGGATACGGCGATCGCCGACTGGCAGGAAGCGCGTGCTGTCCGCGAGGAGGCCCAAGCGGCGCTGGCTGCGGCGCTGTCGGCTGCGGGCATCGGCGGCTTCGATGACTGACTGGCCTTCTGTCCCTCTCGCGAAGCTGGTGACCCAGCACGTCCCGGACCTGGTCACGCCCGAAGATGATGACATCGTGCGCTTCGCCGGCGTGCGCTGGTACGGGGAAGGCCTGTTCGTGCGCGAGGAGCGCCAGGGTTCCGCCGTCAAGGCGAAGTGTTACGCGTTGAAGCCGGGCCTGCTGCTCTACAACCGGCTCTTTGCCTGGAAGCAGTCGTTCGCGGTCGTCACCGACGAGTTCGACGGCGTCGTGGTCTCGAACGAGTTCCCCCAGTTCGAGGTTGACACCACGCAGGCGATTCCTGAGTTCCTCGCGCTCTACTGCTCGTCGCCCGTCTTCGCGTCCAAAGCGCTAAGCCTGTCCTCGGGCTCAGCTGCCGTGAGCCGGAACCGGCTCAAGGAGGCTGACTTCCTACGACTGGAGGTGGCGTGTCCTCCTCTCGAGATCCAGGAGCGCATTCTCGAGGTCATCTCCGCTGTCGACGCTGCCATCGATGCGCTGCTCGCTGAAACCGAGGCCGCAGAAGCAGCACGAACGGCGCTGCTCGACGAACTGCTGCGGCGACGGGACGAGACCTGGACCGACATGCTGATCGGCAAGCTGGGCACCGTCACCCGGGGTAAGCGTTTCATCAAGTCGGACTATGTCGACGGCGGCATCGGCTGCATCCACTATTCGCAGATCCACACGGACTTCGGTGCGGTCACCGACGAGGTCCACTCATGGTTGCCGGAACAGATGCGCCCGAAGCTGCGATTCGCCAAGCCTGGCAGCCTGGTCATCGCTGGCACCAGTGAGAATTTCGACGGGGTGCTCAAGGCCGTCGCCTGGCTCGGCGACGACGACGTTGCGGTGCATGACGACGCCTACATATATGAGCACGAACTGGAACCCCGATTCGCGTCCTACGTCTTCGCATCCCCGGATTTCAGGGCGCAGTTGCCAGCGGTCATGTCAAACACCAAGGTTGTCCGGGTCTCCAAGGATGCGCTCGAGCGATTGACCGTTCCTGTGCCGCTGCGCGAGACACAGAAGGACATCGCAGACACCATGGACGCCATCGACCGGCAGGTGCAGGCGACCTCGGACGAGGTGGCTCGCGCCCAAACCACGCGTGCGGCTCTGCTGGACGCGCTGCTGGCCCACAAGATCGAGGTCACGCCGTCCGACGTGCCGGATTAGTTCGATCTGAGAACTCGCAAGCCTTTCACATGCCATAGACCAGTCCGCAATAGCCGTTCAGTGTGGCTGATCGAGCAGACTGCAAGGTGCGAGTAGCCGCCTGCTAGGCGATACCCTCGACGTGACCGCACCCCGTCGTTGCAGGCGCGGCTGACTTGCATCCTGGAGGGCGCTGTGAAGGCTGTTGATGCCAATCTGCTGGAGCTGCTAAAGAAGAGCGAGCGGTTCGTCGTGCCGATCTATCAGCGCGTCTACTCGTGGGGAATCACGGAGTGCGCGCAGTTGTGGACAGACATCGTTCGCGCCGGAGCCCGCAACGGCCTGAGCAACCACTTCACCGGCTCGATCGTCTATATCGAGAAGGACCAGGGCACCACCACCTCGCGGGAACCCGATCTGATCATCGACGGGCAGCAGAGGGTCACGACCGTGTCGTTGCTCCTTGCTGCGCTCGCTTCGCACCTTGAGCAAAGGCCCGAGGGCGAGCGCGAGCCGGTCGCCGGCTTCGCTCCGCAGAAGATCCGCGGTCTGTACTTGACGAATCCATACGAGTCGGGCGACGACTACTTCAAGCTCATGCTTTCGAAACGTGACAAAGATGCGCTGAAGGCCGTGGTCCGGAGCGCACCGCTACCTGTGTCCGACTCGAGGATCGTCGACAACTACGCGTACTTCGTCGAGCAGCTGAACCGAGCCGACGTGGGGACCGTCATCGACGTGTGCCGAGGCCTGTCCAAGCTCGTTGTCGTTGATGTGAAGCTCACGCGAAACATCGATGATCCGCAGCTCGTCTTCGAGTCAATGAACGCGACGGGCAAGAAGCTCTCGGAGGCCGACCTGATCCGGAACTTCGTCCTGATGGACCTACCACCGGCCCAGCAGGAGCGGCTTTACGAGGACTACTGGTTCCCGATGGAGCGGCAGTTCCAGGGAGCGAACGAGCACCGTTTCGACGAGTTCGTCCGTCACTTCCTCACGGTCAAGACGTTGAGCATCCCGCGCCTCGACGAGATCTACGACGCGTTCAAGGATTACGCGGCGGGCCAGGCGGAGCACGGCATGACCCGTGACGAGCTGGTTGTGGAGCTGAGTCGCAACGCCGGCTGGTTCGCCGCGATGGCGCTCGACACTGAGCCAGACCGTTCACTGGCGAAGCGGTTTCGTGATCTTGACCAATTGGCGACAGTCGCGTATCCGTTCCAACTGCGGCTCTATGCGGACTACGCCGACGGCAAGCTCTCCAGCGGCGAGCTCGCGGAGATCCTCGACACGATCATCGCGTACCTGTTCCGGCGAGCTGTGTGTCGAATTCCTACGAACAGCCTGAACAAGACGTTTGCCACCCTGGCCGCCGCGATTGATCCGCAGGACTACGTCGGGAGCATCCGTGGCCGCCTGCTGACCCTTCCCGACTACCGGCGGTTCCCTACGGACGAGGAGTTCAAGGAGGCGCTCAAGTCCACCGACCTCTATCACCTGAAGCGGCGCGGCTACTTCTTCCGCACGATCGAGAACCACGGACGCAAGGAGGAGGTCTCTACGGCGGAGTACACGATCGAGCACATCATGCCCCAGAACGCCAATCCGGCGTGGCAGGACGCGTTGGGCGCGGATTGGGAAGCCGTGCATGACCGTTACCTGCACACGCTCGGCAACCTCACGCTCACCGGCTACAACCCCGAGTACTCCGACCGACCATTCCGCGAGAAGCGCGACATGGAAGGTGGATTCCGTGACAGTCCACTGCGACTGAACCAGGGCCTGGGGCAACTGGAGAGCTGGGACGCCGCTGGCATCGAACAGCGTGCCGACCGGCTCGCTGACCAAGCCGTCGAGATCTGGGTGCGTCCAAACCTCAGCGAAGCCGCGCTCGACGAGTACCGACAGAAGTTCAACGACTCTCGGCGGTTCGATTGGTCTCTGACCCACTCGATCCTCGTTGCGATTCCTGAAGGGCAATGGACGAGCTATAACGCGCTTGCTGAAGCGGTCGGTACCGGCGCGCAAGCTCTCGCTCGCCATCTCATGACCTGTCCCGACTGCGGGAACCCGTACCGCGTGCTTACCTGGGACGGGAGAGTCGCAAACGACTTTAGGTGGAACGATGGTGATGATCACCGCGACCCCACCGATCTGCTCAGCAGCGAAGGGGTGCAATTCGCCGGCGGCCACGCCAACGCTGAGCAACAGCTCATGGTGGAGGAGCTTCTTGAGCTCGTAGGGGAGTCGTAGGCCCAGGAGGTGGCCGTGTCGTCCGTCCGATAGACCTGCGATAGGTCGACGATAGCCACTGCATAACTCAACATTGTCGATCGCCAACTATTCGAAAGGGTCTTTAGCGCGGCCTATCGAAAAGAACCGCATAAGAGTTTGGAAGAGCGTCGCTTGATGCCACGATAGGCCCTCGTTCAACGCTCCAAGCGGGACGTTACAGGTCGTAAAAACAGCCTCTGACCAGCAGAAACATGTACCCACTTGGGTTACTAACAGTGTCCGGGGCGAACTGCGCGATCGTGGTCGCGGCGGTGTTCTGGCTCGTCTCGCTGCTCGGCGGCGGTCGCGCGCTGCGGGTGGCGCTCTCGCTTCTCGCGCTGGGTGCCTTCGTCGTGCTGGTCACCCCCGAGCCCAGCGTGATCCGCGCCTCGGTGATGGCCGCGCTCGCGATGCTCACCCTGCTGATCGGGCGGCCGAGCGCGGGGCTGGCCATGCTGTCGCTGGCGGTCTGCGGACTGCTGATCGCCGACCCGTGGCTGGCCGCGACACCGGGGTTCGCGCTGTCGGCTGCGGCGACCGCCGCGCTGCTGGTGCTGTCCCGTCCGCTGCTGCGCGGGCTCGGGCGCTGGATGCCCGTGCCGCTCGCCCTCGCCCTGTCGGTGCCCCTCGCGGCCCAGCTGGTGTGCGGACCGATCGTCGCCCTGTTCTCGGAGACGCAGTCGGTGGTGGGTGTCGTCGCGAACCTCCTCGCCGCCCCCGCCGCCCCCATCGCGACGGTGATCGGGCTGCTCGCCTGTCTCACCTCCCCGGTGCCGCCGCTGGCCGATCTGCTCGCGGCGGCTGCCTGGCTGCCCGCCGCCTGGATCCAGACCACCGCGACGGTGTCGGCGTCGCTGCCCGGCGCGACGGCTGCGGTGCCGGTCGGTCCGCTCGCGGCCACCGTGGTCGCCGTGATCAGCGCGGCTGCGACGCTCGTGCTCGTGCGCCCGCGCTCACGGCGGCTGCGTCTTGTCGCGGCCGCCGTGGTGGTCATCGCGTCGGCCGCCTCGGTCGCAGGGATGCTGCTGCGCGGGCCGCTCGCATCGATGACCACTCCGCGTGCATGGACGATCGCCGCGTGCGATATCGGGCAAGGCGATGCGGTGCTCATCCGCTCGGGGTCGCAGACCGCGCTCGTGGACACGGGTGCGGATCCGGATGCCCTCACCGGATGCCTGGCACAGACCGGCACCGACCGCATCGATCTGCTCGTGCTCACGCACTTCGACCTCGACCACGTGGGAGCGGCGACTTCGCTGGCCGGCCGCGTCGACACGGTGCTGCACGGGCCCGTCGCCGAGCCTGCGGACCAGCGGATCCTGGATGAGCTCGCCGCAGGCGGCGCCGCTCTGCGGGGCGGAGCGGTGGGCACGCACGGGTCGCTCGGATCGGCCGAGTGGCGCGTCGTCTGGCCGCCGCCTGACTCGGCGGCGTTCCCCAGCGGCAACGACGCGAGCATCGTCGTCGACATCGCCGGCGGGGGAGTGCCCCGGATGCTGATGCTCGGCGACCTCTCCGCCGCTCCTCAGCGTCAGCTGCTGGCGAGCGGTCGGGTCGGCGGCGAGTACGCGGTGGTCAAGGTCGCGCATCACGGCAGCCGCGACCAGGAGCCCGCACTGTACGCGCAGATCGCGGCACCCGCAGCGCTGATCAGCGTGGGGGAGGACAACGACTACGGGCATCCGCGCAAGGAGACGCTGATCATGCTCGAGGCGGCCGGCTCGCGTGCCCTGCGCACCGATCGGCGCGGCCTCGTGCTGCTCGGCGAGCAGGGTGGGCGACTCGTGGTGTGGACGGAGCGCCAGGAGTGACAGCACGAGGAGTGACAGCACCAGGAAGCAGGGTCGGCACCCGCCGGTAGGCTGAGAGCATGGCAGCTCCTCGTTCTTCGGCACGCAGCACGGCCGCGAAGGGCACCAAGATCCCGCAGGTGTCGTGGCGCGAGCCGCGCCCGGCGCCGATCGTTCTCGTCTCCGGGCCCGAGGAGGTGCTCGCCGAGCGCGCGATCGCCGGGGTGCGCGACTACCTGCGCGCCGAGGACCCGGCGCTCGAGGTCAGCGACATCCGCGCCGACGACTACGCCGAGGGCACGCTGCTCACCCTTACCTCGCCGTCGCTGTTCGGCGAGCCGCGACTGGTGCGCGTCGCCGGCGTCGAGAAGTGCACCGACGCCTTCCTGCAGGAGGCCGTGCGCTACCTCGAGGCCCCTCAAGAGGGCGCGACCGTGATCCTCCGCCACACCGGAGCGACGGTGCGCGGCAAGAAGCTTCTCGACGCTGTCCGCGCGGGCACCGGCGGCGGCATCGAGATCCCGTGCGCAGCGGTCAAGCGCGACTCCGATCGCGTCGACTTCGCCGCCGGCGAGTTCAAGGCCGTGAAGAAGCGGATCCAGCCCACCGCGCTGCGCGCTCTCGTCTCGGCCTTCGCCGACGACCTCACCGAGCTCGCTGCCGCCTGTCAGCAGCTGATCGGCGACGTGGAGGGCGACATCACCGATGACGTCATCACGAAGTACTACGGCGGTCGCGTCGAGGTGTCGGCGTTCGTCGTCGCCGACACGGCCATCGCCGGTCGCTACGGCGAGGCCCTCGTCGCGCTGCGTCACGCCCTGGCATCCGGAGCCGACCCCGTGCCGATGGTCGCGGCGTTCGCCATGAAGCTGCGCACCATGGCGCGCGTCGCCGGCCGCCGTGAGCCCAGCCGTCAGCTCGCGCAGCAGCTCGGCATGAAGGACTGGCAGGTCGACCGCGCCAGAAAAGACCTCGCGGGGTGGAACGAGCGCTCGCTCGGCATGGCGATCCAGGCGACCGCGCGCGCGGATGCGGAGGTCAAGGGCGCCGCGCGCGACCCGATCTTCGCGCTCGAGCGCATGGTGACGGTGGTCGCCACCCGCGACGCGTTCGCGTCGACCCGCTGACGCGGCTCCCGAGCGAGCGAAGCGAATCGAAGGGCGCTCAGGACAGGCGCTTCCCGACACAGCAGAAGGCCCGCCCCGCGAACGGGACGGGCCTTCCAAGCAGAATGCCGGGGCTCAGAGAGCGGCGACCTTCTTGGCGATGGCCGACTTGCGGTTCTTCGCCTGGTTCTTGTGCACGACGCCCTTGCTGACGGCCTTGTCGAGCTTCACGGACGCGATCTTGAGGGCGCCCTCTGCGGCCTCCTTGTCGCCGGAGGCGATGGCCTCGCGGGTCTTGCGAACCAGCGTCTTCAGCTCGCTCTTGACGGCGCGGTTGCGCTCCTGAGCCTTCAGGTTGGTCTTGTTGCGCTTGATCTGCGACTTGATGTTTGCCACGTGTGGACACTTTCTGTCTGGATGGATTCGGTGTGCTGCCGACGGTAGAGGGACGTCGCACAGCGGTCGTGAGGGACGAACCCACACGCAAGCCAAGAGTCAATGCTACCAGTAGTCAGGGGCTGGTGCAGCACTCTCCCGCGGGTGCGCCCGATCCGCCCGACCTCGGCTCCTGGCGTCCACGACGGCCATCGCCAGTCGCAGCACCGCGTTGAACACCGTCGGGCGCATCGCCGTCACCAGGTGCGTGGCGTGGGGCACGACGATCAGCTCGGCATGCGGAACGAGACGCTGGAACAGCGCCTCGTTCACCCGCAGCTGGTCGAACTGCCCGTTCACGAACCACAGCGGCACGCGGATGCGCGGGAGAGCGGCCTCCAGATCCAGAGCGGCGAGGCTGCTCAGCGCGGCATCCTGCGCGTCGAACGCGTAGCCGCCGGCGGCGAAGTCGCCGCGGGTGTCGACCGGGAGGGTCGCGGCCAGCACCCGATCGGTGAGCCACTGCCCTCGCTGCGGCAGCGAGTTCATCGCCCGGGCCAGAACACGGTACGCGCGCAGCGCCGCGCCGCGGGGGAGTGCCGTGCACGACGCGGCCACGACTCCCGCGATCGGCGGCGCGTCCTCGCCGCCGGCGTAGGCGAGCGAGAGCAGCCCGCCCATCGAGTGGCCCACCAGCAGCACGGGTCCGTGCCGGGCCGCATCCCGCACCGCGGCATCGATGGTGTGCAGTGCCTCGTGCAGGGTGAAGTCCTCGTCCATCCGCATGCCGTGCGCGGGAAGATCGATCGCGGTCGCCGGGATGCCGTTCTCGGCCAGCCAGTCGATCTGCGAGCGCCACATGGTCGATGACGTGCGGATGCCGTGCACGAAGACGACCTGGACGCTCACCCCATCAGCATATGAAGAAAGCGGGGCCGGTGGATCACCCACCGGCCCCGCTCACATGATGCGGTGCTTACTTCTCCCAGCCGACGTTCTCAACCGGCTGCACGCCGAAGAGGTCCAGGCCCACGTAGGGCTCGGGCGTCAGGTTGGCGAGTCCCGTCTTGGCCGCCGAGATGGACGGTCCGTTGTACAGCGGGATGAGGCCCCAGTCCTGGAAGATCTCGGCCTCGAGCTTCATGGCCGCGGCCGTCTGCTTCTCGGGGTCGTTGATCGACTCGACCTCTTCGTGGATGCGCTCATCCATCTCCGGCGTCTGCACGCCCGAGAGGTTCAGGCCCATGTCCTGGCAGTACAGCTGGCAGAACCAGGCCGCACCGAACGGGTCGGACGAGGTGAAGCGGAGGCTGAAGATGTCCCAGTTCTTGGAGTTGTAGTCCTCGGCGAACTTGTTCGCCGGGCGGACGTCCACCTTGACATCGATGCCGATGGCCTTCTCCTGAGCCTGGATCGACTGCGCGAGGGCCTTCTGGGTCGGGTCGTCGTTGTGGATCGGGTAGGTGACCGAGAGCTTGACGCCGTCCTTCTCGCGGATGCCGTCGGAGCCCTCCTTCCAGCCCGCCTCGTCGAGCAGCTTCTTGGCGCCCTCGACGTCGAACTTGTAGCCGGCCTCTTCGAGCGCGTTGCTGTAGCCGGGCTGGAACGAGAAGAGGGTCAGCGAGCCCGCCGGCTCCTCTTCGTAGTCCAGGCCGTTCCACGCGATCTTCTTCTGCTGGTCGATGTCGATCGCCTTGAAGAACGCCTCGCGCACCTTGACGTCCGCGAACTGCGGCTTCTCGGCGTCGACCTCGAGCAGCGTGTTGGCGGTCTGCTGCGCGCGGTAGATCTCGATGTCCTTCATGTCCTTGACCTGCGCGAGGCGGTCCTTGGTGCCCACGCCGACCATGTCGATCTCGCCGTTCTTGAACGCGTTGATCGAGGCCTGCGAGTCCATGCCCTTGAAGGTGACCGTGTCGAGCAGCGGCTTGTCGCCCCACCACTTGTCGTTCGGCTTGAACGAGATGAAGTCCTTGTTCGCGTCGAACTCGTCGACCGTGTACGGGCCTGCGCCCCACTCGGCGTGCGGGTCGTCGATCATCGCGGAGTTGAAGGTGTCCGGGTCGGCCAGCGCCGGGTGGATGATGCCCGTCAGGAACGGCATCTGCGGCCAGGCGAACTCGCCCTTGAAGGTGACGATCGCGGTCTTGGGGGTGTCGCCCTGCTCGACCTTCTCGATCTCCTTGTAGCCGTCGGTGGCGTTGGGGACGAAGCCCTCCTCGGTGGAGCGGCTGGCCTTCCACGTCGCGTCGATCGCCGTCCAGTCCATCGGCGTGCCGTCGTTCCAGGTGGCCTCGTCGGTGAACGTGAAGGTGATCTGCGTCTTGCCGTCGACCGTGTCGATCTTCCACTCGTCGAGGTACGCGTCGTGCTTGTAGGGCGTGCCGTCCGGCTTCTGCAGCAGGATCTGCGGCATGTACCACGCGGCGACGCGGGCGGTGTCGGCGCTGCCGTCACCGTGGAAGGAGTTCAGCTGCTCCGGGATCTCGTTGATCGGGAAGTTGACCGTGCCGCCCTCCTTGAGGTTCTCGCGCGGCTGCGGGTTGTAGTCCGCGGCCGAGGTCTCGGCTGCGCTGCCGTCATCGCCGCTGCCACCGTTGTCTCCGGTGTCAGAGGCGCACCCGGTGAGGACGAGTGCGAAAGCGCCGGTGAGTGCCAGCGCTCCCATCAGCTTCTGCTGCTTCATGGTGCTCCTTTCGCCTTGCGGCGTGTCATATGGGGAGAATAGTTGCGCTCGTGCGCATGCGGCGGGCGCGACAGTGAATCGGGACTAACTGTTATCGGACGGTGATCAGACAGTCGCCGGACGCGTCGACATCGTCTCCGGGTCGAACACGACCCGCTGGCGGGTGCGCTCGACATCGGGATCGGGCACGGGAATGGCCGACAGCAGCGCCTGCGTGTACGGGTGCTGGGGGTTGTCGAAGACCTCGTCGACGTCGCCGTGCTCGACGAACTCGCCGAGGTACATCACCGCGACACGGTCGGCGATGTGACGGATCACCGACAGGTCGTGGGCGACGAAGAGGTACGACAGCCCGAGCTTCACCTTCAGCTCGTCGAGCAGGTTGATCACTCCGGCCTGGATCGACACGTCGAGCGCCGACACCGGCTCGTCGAGCACGATGATCTTCGGGTTGGTCGACAGCGCACGGGCGATTCCGATGCGCTGACGCTGACCACCCGAGAACGCCCCGGGGAAGCGGTCGCGGTGCGCAGGGTTCAGTCCCACCAGGTCCATCAGCTCCTGCACCCGGGCATTGACGTCATCCTTCGCCATCCCGATGGCGCGCATCGGCTCGGCGATGATGTCGGTGACGGTCATGCGCGGGTCGAGTGCACCCATCGGGTCCTGGAAGACGATCTGGATGTCGCGGCGCAGCCGGCGCTCCAGCTTGCGGTCGTGCAGCTCGTTCACGCTCGTGCCGGCGATGATGATGTCGCCGTCGGCCTGCTTCTCGAAGTCCATGATCTGCAGCAGCGTCGTGGTCTTGCCCGATCCGGACTCGCCCACGATGGCCATGGTCTCGCCCTCGCGCACGTCGAAGCTGACGCCCTTGACCGCGTGCACCTCGCCGACCTTGCGCTTGAGGAAGGCGCCCTTGGTGAGCGGGAAGGTCTTGACCATGTTGCGCACTTCGAGCGTCACCGGACGCTGCTCGCGCGGCGTGCGGGTCAGGTCGCTCTCCGGGATCGGCTCGACCGGGTACACCGGCAGGCCGCCGATGCGTCCGTTGTCGTCGATCTCGTCGGCTCGGATGCAGGCAGCCAGATGCGCCTGTCCACCGCCGGTGGCCACGGGCAGCAGCTCGGGCTCCCGCTCGACGCAGGCGGCCACGGCGATCGGGCAGCGCGCGGCGAACGGGCACGCGTCAGGCAGATCGATCAGCAGCGGCGGATTGCCCTTGATGGGGATCAGCGGCTCCTTCTCGACCTTGTCGACGCGCGGGATGGCTCCCAGAAGGCCGATCGAGTACGGCATCCGCGTGCGGTGGAACAGCTCGTGCGCCGGGGCGTGCTCGACGGGCTTGCCGGCGTACATGACCATGACGTCGTCGGCGGTGCGCGCGACCACTCCCATGTCGTGGGTGATCATGATCACCGCGGCGCCCGTCTCGTTCTGCGCCTTCTCGATGAGATCGAGGATCTGCGCCTGGATGGTCACATCGAGGGCGGTCGTCGGCTCATCGCAGATGATGAGGCGCGGGTTGTTGGCCATGGCGATGGCGATCACCACGCGCTGACGCATACCGCCGGAGAACTCGTGCGGGAACGACTTCATCCGCTTCTCTGGCTCGGGGATGCCGACCAGGCGCAGCAGCTCGAGCGACCGCTCCCACGCATCGCTGCGCGAGAGGCTGCGGTGCACGGTGAGCGCCTCGATGAGCTGGTCGCCGATGGTGAACACGGGAGTGAGCGAGGTGAGGGGATCCTGGAAGACCATCGCCATGCCGTTACCGCGGATGACCGACATCTGCTTGTCGGTCTTGCCCAGCAGCTCCTCGCCCTCGAACTGGATCGATCCGGTCACGCGGGCGTTCTCGTCGAGCAGCCCCATGATGGCCAGCGAGGTGACCGACTTGCCCGAGCCGGACTCGCCGACGATGCCGAGCGTCTTGCCCGCCTCGAGATCGAAGGAGACGCCGCGCACGGCGTCGACGCGGCCGGCTTCGGACGCGAAGCTGACCCTGAGGTCACGGACGGAGAGTACGTTGCTCATGCACGGCCTCCTGCCGCAGAGGTGGGATCGAGGGCATCCCGCAGACCGTCGGCGACGAGCGCCATCGACACGGTCAGCAGGGTGAGGGCCAGCGCGGGGAAGTAGAACAGCCACGGCGCGCTGGTGACGCTGGCCGCTCCCTCGCCGATCAGCGAGCCGAGCGACACGTCGGGGATCTTCACGCCGAAGCCGATGAACGACAGACCGGTCTCCGTCATCACCGCGGCGACCACCCCCAGGGTGAAGTTGATCACGAGCAGCGAGCCGACGTTCGGCAGCAGGTGACGCAGCACCACGCGCATTCCGGGCACGCCCATGTAGCGCGCGGCGTGCACGTACTCGCGCTCGCGCAGCGACAGCGCCATCGTCCAGATCACGCGAGCGGGGAAGAACCAGCCGATGAAGATCAGCGCCAGCGAGATCACCCGCCAGTCACCGCCGGCGTTGTTCGAGACCAGGGCGAGGATGAGGAAGGTGGGCACCACCATGAAGAAGTGGATGACGATGAGGGTCGTCCGCTCGACGAATCCGCCGAAGTAGGCCGCCGCGGTGCCGACGATCGCGGAGATCACCGTCACACCGATGGAGACGACGAGGGCGATCATCAGCGATCGCTGCAGGCCGACGAAGGTCTGCGTGAACGTGTCGTTGCCCGAGGCGTTCGTGCCGAAGAAGTGGTCGGACGAGGGGCCGGTGGAGAGGTTGAGGAAGTCCATCTCGTTGACATCCCAGCCGGACAGCGGCGGGACGACGACGGATGCCAGCGCGAGCAGGACGAAGACGACGATGCCGAACACGGCCGGCTTGTTGCGCATGAACCGGCGCGTGTAGAGCGTCCATTTCGACATCTGCTTGGCCGGCACCCGCTCGGCGGTCGTGTCGGGCCCGACGGGCGGCTGGATCTGGGAGTCGATCATCTGGTTGGTCATGTCAGCTCACCCTCACTCGCGGGTCGAGGACCACGACGGCGATGTCGGCGAGCACGGCGCCGATCGCGGTCAGGACGGCGCCGAAGGCGGCGACGGCGACCACGCCGTGCACGTCGTTGCCGTTGATCGTGGTCAGGAAGTAGCGGCCCATGCCCTGCCAGGCGAAGATCGTCTCGGTCAGGATGGCGCCGGTGAAGATCGCCGGGATCGAGAACGCGACCTGCGTGGCGACGGGGATCAGCGACGTGCGCAGCGCGTGCCGCCGGATCGCCTGGGACTTGGTCAGGCCCTTCGCGCGAGCGGTGCGCACGTAGTCGGCACTGATGTTGTCGAGCAGCAGGGAGCGCTGCAGGAAGTGCGTTCCGGCGTATCCGGTCACGACGAGCGCGATGGTCGGCAGGATCAGATGCTGCAGCGCATCGACGAGCACCGGGAAGAACCCGGTCACCCCCTGGCTCGAGGAGCCGGTGACGTAGAAGACGCGGGTGCCGATCCAGTTGTTGAAGTTGATGGCCAGGATGACGACGGCGAGCGCCGCGACGATGATGTTGATGTTCATCGTGATGATCGACACGGCCTGCCAGATGCGGTCACCCAGCTTGTACTGGTGGGATGCCGTGTACACGCCGATCCAGATGCCGAGGACGGTCATGATGATGGTCGCCCCGAGCACCAGCTCGGCGCTGACCCACATGCGGTAGCCGATCTCGTTGTTCACCGAGCCGCCGGTGGGGCTCAGGCCCCAGTCCCACCGGAGCAGGATGCCCGTGAGCCAGGTCCACCACCTCTCGAGCAGCGGCGTGCTCTCGCTGAGGTTTCGCGGCCCGAGCAGACCTTCGATCTGCTCAGGGCTCAAGGGGGGCTTGCGGCCGACGTAGTTGCTTCGCGGATCGAGGAATGACCAGGCAAGGAAGTAGGTGACATTCGTCGCGACCACGATCATGAGCAGCCAGCCGAGTGTCCGGCGCACGAGATACTTGATCAAGGTGAAGGGTCTTTCTCTTCTACAGCCGTGCCCGGGATCTCCGACGCGACGCTGAGTCGGGATGACTTTCTGGGTCATTCCGCCTCCAGCCTACGCCGACACCCGCAAGGAGGCTGTGACGGAGTCGTATAGCCGATGAGACCCAGTGTCACCAGGTCGCCTCGGACAACTTCGCGAGACTATCACCGGCTCACCGGAATGGGGGATTGAGCCGGGCTGAACGTAGACTTGCCTGAACCCTCTCGGACGCCTCAAGGACCACATGTCACCCCGCGCTCACACCCCGCTGTCGCCTGCCGCGACGCCCGCCACGCAGATCCGCAACTTCTGCATCATCGCCCACATCGACCACGGCAAGTCGACCCTGGCCGATCGGATGCTGCAGGTCACCGGCTCGGTGGCGGATCGTGACATGCGCGCCCAGTACCTCGACCGGATGGACATCGAGCGCGAGCGCGGCATCACGATCAAGAGCCAGGCCGTGCGGATGCCGTGGTCGGCCGACGGCGAGACCTTCGCGCTCAACATGATCGACACCCCGGGCCACGTGGACTTCACCTACGAGGTGTCCCGATCCCTCGCCGCCTGCGAGGGTGCGATCCTGCTCGTCGATGCGGCGCAGGGCATCGAGGCGCAGACCCTCGCCAACCTGTACCTGGCACTCGAGAACGACCTGCACATCATCCCGGTGCTGAACAAGATCGATCTCCCGGCCGCCGACCCCGAGAAGTTCGCGAAGGAGCTCGCCGATCTGATCGGCGGCAGCCCCGACGACGTGCTCCGCGTCTCGGGCAAGACGGGTGTCGGGGTCGAGGAGCTGCTCGACCGGATCGTGCAGGACATCCCGGCGCCGGTCGGCGATCCGGATGCTCCGGCGCGGGCCATGATCTTCGACTCGGTGTACGACTCGTACCGTGGCGTGGTCACCTACGTGCGCATGGTCGACGGCAAGCTGAACCCGCGCGAGCGCATCCAGATGATGTCGACCAGGGCGATGCACGATCTTCTCGAGATCGGGGTGTCCAGTCCCGAGCCGATCCCGTCGAACGGGCTCGGCGTCGGCGAGGTGGGATACCTGATCACGGGTGTGAAGGATGTGCGCCAGTCGAAGGTCGGTGACACCGTCACCACCGCCAGGGGCGCCGCCACCGAGGCCCTCGCCGGCTACACCGACCCGAAGCCGATGGTGTTCTCGGGCATCTACCCGATCGACGGCAGCGACTACGCCGATCTGCGCGAGGCACTGGACAAGCTCAAGCTGTCCGACGCGTCGCTGCAGTACGAGCCCGAGACGTCCGTCGCACTCGGCTTCGGCTTCCGCTGCGGATTCCTCGGGCTGCTGCACCTCGAGATCATCACCGAACGGCTCTCGCGCGAATTCGGGCTCGACCTGATCACCACCGCGCCCAGCGTGATCTACGAGGTCCTCACCGACACCGGCGAGACGGTGATCGTGACCAACCCGAGCGAGTACCCCGACGGCCGCGTCGCCTCCGTCTCGGAGCCGATGGTGAAGACCGCGATCCTGCTGCCGAAGGACTACGTCGGCACGGTCATGGAGCTCTGCCAGTCGCGCCGCGGTGCGCTGCTGGGCATGGAGTACTTCTCCGAGGAGCGCGTCGAGCTGCGCTATCGCATGCCGCTCGGTGAGATCGTGTTCGACTTCTTCGACCAGCTGAAGTCGAAGACGCAGGGCTACGCGAGCCTGGACTACGAGCCGGACGGCCAGCAGGAGGGCGACCTGGTCAAGGTCGACGTGCTGCTCCAGGGCGACAAGGTCGACGCGTTCAGCGCGATCGTGCACCGCGAGAAGGCGTACGCCTACGGCACGATGATGGCCGAGCGCCTGCGCAAGCTCATCCCGCGGCAGAACTTCGAGGTGCCCATCCAGGCCGCCATCGGCGCGCGCATCATCGCCCGCGAGACCATCCGCGCCCTCCGCAAGGACGTGCTGGCCAAGTGCTACGGCGGTGACATCAGCCGCAAGCGCAAGCTGCTCGAGAAGCAGAAGGAGGGCAAGAAGCGCATGAAGATGGTCGGTCGCGTCGAAGTGCCCCAGGAGGCGTTCATCGCCGCGCTGTCGGGTGACGTCGAGGGCAAGGACAAGAAGTAGGTCGCTCGGGACGCGGTGTCGTTCGGAGACTGTTCAGACAGGTCGCTTAGGCTGGAGATCATGCGTCGGGGGACTTTCCGAGAAGGCACGGTTGACTATGCCGCGGTGGGCGCGACCCACGCGCCCGACCTGATGCAGTACCCGCCGGAGCGCAGCATTCCCGCGGAGGCATCCTGGCGTCTCGGCAGCGGCGAAGAGCGTTTCCGCACCGCAGGAGAGTCGCTGCTGTCGTGGACCGCGCAGCGCGCCGCCGGACTCGAGCTGCGCGACGTGCGCCCGGCCGCAGGCTCCGCCTACACCGGCGTCAGCTTCGACGCCGGGGGCGCGCCCATCGCCCCGAACCGCACCCAGGTCGAGCAGCGCTTCGCCGCCGACGGGATGCCGTTCGTCGCGCCCGGCATGACGCTCAAGCTGCACGGCAGGGTCAAGGGCATGAGAGCGGACGCCGAGCTGCGCGTGATCTCGGTGACCGAGGAGCGCCGTCGCGTCGGGTTCGTCCTCGGCACCGTCGGCGGCTCCGTGGTCAGCGGCGAGGAGTCGTTCGACATCGAGTGGCGTGAGGACACCGACGAGGTGTGGTTCACCGTGCGGGCGTTCGACGCTCCCGTGGCGCTGCTGTACCGGCTGCCCGGAATGGTGCGTCGTCGACGGCGCGAGCTGTTCTCCCTCTACCTGCGTGCCATCTCACCCCTGTACGCGACCCCGATCTGATGGCGCTCGCACTCCGATGACACTCGCACTCTGATGGCCGGGCCCCTCCCGATCGGGGATCCGGCACCGGCCGACGGCCGTCTCCCCGATGATCTCGCCCTCGACCGCTCCACGCCGTTCTCGGCGTACCTGCACGTGCCGTTCTGCCGCGTGCGCTGCGGCTACTGCGATTTCAACACCTACACCGCGACCGAGCTGCGCGGAGCGAAGCAGGACGAGTACGCCGACACGCTGATCCGCGAGATCGCGCTCGCGGGGAAGGTGCTCGCCGAAGCCGACGGCATCCGCCCGCTCGACACCGTCTTCTTCGGCGGCGGCACGCCCACCCTGCTCCCCGCCGGCGACCTCGCGCGGATGCTCACCGCGGCGACGGCGGCGTTCGGCATCCGCGACGGCGCGGAGGTGAGCGTCGAGGCCAACCCCGACACCGTGACCCCCGAGGTGGTGCGGACGCTGGTGGATGCGGGGGTCACTCGGCTGTCCATCGGGATGCAGTCCGCGGTGCCTCACGTGCTGGCGGCGCTGGACCGCACCCACCGGCCCGAGAACGTCCGCACGGCCGTCGACGCCGCACGCGATGCGGGCCTCGACGTGAGCGTCGACCTCATCTACGGTGCTCCGGGGGAGTCGCTGGCCGACTGGGAGCGCTCGCTCGACGCGGCTCTCGCCCTCGAGCCCGATCACATCTCGGCCTACGCGCTGATCATCGAGGACGGCACCAAGCTCGCCAGGCAGATCCGGCGGGGTGAGGTGCCGGCGCCCGACGACGACCTGCAGGCCGACATGTACGAGAGCGCGGATCAGCGGCTGGGCGCCGCGGGCTTCGAGTGGTACGAGGTGAGCAACTGGGCCCGCGCCGACGGCGACGACCAGCGCTCGCGGCACAACATGGCCTACTGGCGGGGCGCGGACTGGTGGGGCTTCGGGCCAGGGGCGCACAGCCATGTCGCGGGCCTGCGCTGGTGGAACGTGAAGCACCCGGCCGCGTACGCGCAGCGGCTCGCGCTCGGCGAGTCTCCGGCGGCCGGCCGCGAGCGGCCGGACCTCGAGGCGCGCACGCTGGAGCGCGTGCTGCTGCAGAGTCGTCTTGCGGAGGGCCTGCCGATCGACGACATCCCCGAAGGGCGTCGCGACCGGGTCGCGGAGCTGATCTCCGACGGACTCGTCGATGCGGCAGCGGCTCTGCGCCAGCGTCGCGTGCGCCTCACCCTGCGGGGTCGGCTGCTGGCGGATGCCGTCGTGCGCGCGCTCACCGACTAGCGGGCGAGGCCGGAGCACGGCGCGCGGGCCGAGTGCCGGGCGCGAACGGGTAGGATTGGCACTCGGAACGTTCGAGTGCCAGCGGGAGGGATGATGGTCACACAACGAGGCCTTGAGGTCCTCCGTGCGATCGTGCAGGACTACGTCGCGACCCACGAGCCCGTCGGGAGCAGGTCGATCGTCGAGCGGCACGCATTCGGCGTCTCCGCCGCGACCATCCGCAACGACATGGCCCAGCTCGAGGACGAGGAGCTCATCACCTGTCTCTTATACACATCTAAAAAAAAAAAAAAAAAAAAAAAAAAAAAAAAAAAAGAAGAAAGAAAATAGGAAACACATAAAAACAAAAAAGAGAAGAAGATACATAAAGCTACAAAAAACAGATAAGAATAAGTGACATATTACATCAAAGTT
>NZ_MJIR01000054.1:0-28357 GCF_001878835.1 Microbacterium sp. AR7-10
GCGCGTGCTGCGCGAGTTCGGTGAGCTCGGCGTCGGTGATCGACAGCAGGGGGCGGTCCTCGGCCGGAACGTCGACGAAGGCGGTGCTGGCGCCGACCTCCGTGCTGTCGGTGTAGCGCATGGCGATCGCCTTCTCGCCCACCGAGCGCTTGAGGATCGCCGGACGACCGGCACGCAGCGCCGGTTTCGACACGTAGAACTCGTCGGGATTCACCGCGCCCTGCACGACGGCCTCGCCGAGTCCGTACGAGCTGGTGACGAACACCGCCTGATCGAAGCCCGACTCCGTGTCGACGGTGAACATCACACCCGACGAGGCGACGTCCGAGCGCACCATCCGCTGAACGCCCGCCGACAGGGCGACGTCGTCGTGATCGAAGCCGTGGTGCACGCGGTAGGCGATCGCCCGGTCGTTGTACAGCGAGGCGTACACGGCGCGGATTGCGGTGAGGACGTTCTCGACGCCGCCCACGTTGAGGAACGTCTCCTGCTGGCCGGCGAACGAGGCATCCGGAAGATCCTCGGCCGTGGCGGACGAGCGGACCGCCCACGTGACGCCGTCGGGATCGGCATCCGTCGCCACGAGCCGGTCGTACGCGTCGCGGATGTCGCGCTCGAGGTCGGCCGGCAGAGGGTGTTCGATGATCCAGGTGCGGATCTCGGTGCCGACCAGGGCGAGCCGCGTGACGTCGTCGGTGTCAAGGCCCGCGATCGCGTCGCGGATGCGCTCGCGCAGCCCGTCGTGCGCGAGGAAGCGCCGATAGGCATCCGCAGTCGTCGCGAAGCCGCCCGGCACGCGCACGCCCAGATCGGCGAGATTCGACATCATCTCCCCGAGCGAGGCGTTCTTGCCGCCCACCTGGGGGAGGTCGGTCATTCCGATCTGATCGAACCAGAGGATGTTGGTCACGAGGAGCTCTTTCGTCTGAGGGTGGTCAGCGGCGAAGGCCGAGGGAGTGCAGGATCACGGCGGACATCTCCTCGACGCTCTTCGTCGAGGAGTTGAGGAACGGGATGGCGTTGCGGGCGTACAGCCTCTCGGCACGACGCAGCTCGGTGGTGCACTGCGCGAGGCTCGAGTAGCGCGAATCGGGGCGGCGCTCGTGCCGAACCTGGCTGAGGCGCAGCGGCGTCGTGGTGAGGCCGAAGCAGCGAGCCGCGTACGGCCTGATCAGCGGTGGCAGCTCGTCGGTGGGGAAGTCGTCGTCGGTGAGCGGGTAGTTGGCGACCAGCAGGCCGTACTGCAGGGCGAGGTACATGGTGGTCGGCGTCTTGCCGCAGCGGCTCGGGGCGACGATGATCACGTCGGCGAGGTCGAGGGCGCGACTGCTCTGACCGTCATCGTGCTCGATCGCGTACTCGACGGCCCGCATGCGGGCGAAGTACTCGGTCGCGTCTCCCAGGGTGTGGAACTGACCGAGCTGCTCGGAAGGCGGGGTGCCGAGAGCCTCGGCGAGTTCGCTGAGATGGCCGCTCAGCAGATCGATGTGCGTCGCGGGTGCGGAGGTGAGCACGGTGCGGACGGCGGGATTCTTCGCCGTGGTGAACACCAGGGGCTCGAGTCCGTTGGCCGCGTCCTGCGCGATCTGACCGGCGACCGTCGTGGCTGTGTCCACGGCGTCGACGAACGGCACCGTGTGCTTCACGAACACCAGACCGGGAAAGTTCGCCAGCAGGGCGTTGCCGAGGGTCTCGGCGGTGATGCCCGTGCTGTCCGACACGAAATAGGCGGCGCGCACCGTGCGCGTCGTCGTGTCGGAGGAGGTCGTCTCGGCCATGAGGCGACTCTAAGTGCAGGAACAGGCGAACCTTCGACCGATCCGATGTTGAAGATCGCCTGAATTTAACGCTGCCGCAAGAGTGCAGCTCTGCCCTCGGATTCGGCCGAGGCGGTCGGTAGAGTGCGCTCATGAGCGAGCAGAACGCAGATGACCTGAGCGGCCTCGACGAGGCGCTGATCGAGCGGCTGCACGACGGCACCGCGACCCGAGCCGACGAGATCGTCAAGCTTCAGCACCTGCGTCGCCTCGCACTGGAGCGGAACGATGCGGATCGCCTCGAGGAACTCGAGATGCGGCTGAGCGTGCTGCGCGTCGGCGAATAGCGCGCGGCCGGTCGCTCGGCTGATTGCTCAGCTGAGCGCGGTGATGGCGTCGCGCAGGATGCCGTCGGTGCGCCGCAGCGCGTCCGCCGCAGCGTCCGCCGCAGCGCCCGTCATCAGCATGAGCAGCGCCAGCTTCACCGAGCCGTCGGCCGCGTCGAGCGCGGCCACGGCCTCGTCGATGTCGACCCCGGCGAGGCGCGAGACCGTGCTGATCGATCGGGCACGCAGCTTCTCGTTCGTCGCGACGAGGTCGACCATGACACCTCGGTAGGTCTTGCCCAGCTTGATCATCGAGAGGGTGCTGAGCATGTTGACGACGAGCTTCTGCGCCGTGCCCGCCTTCAGGCGAGTGGATCCCGAGATGAACTCCGGTCCGGTGACGACCTCGATCGCGATCTCGGCCGCGGCGCCGATCGCCGAGCCCGCGTTCGAGGCGACCGCCACGGTGAGCGCCCCGGCGGCTCGTGCGAAGGTGAGGCCCCCGACGACATACGGTGTGCGACCGGATGCCGATATGCCCACGACGGTGTCATCCGCCGAGAGCTCGAGCTGTCGCAGCGACTCCTCCGCGGCCCGATCGTCGTCCTCCGCGTTCTCCACCGCCGAGCGGATGGCAGACTCGCCGCCCGCGATCAGTCCGACGACCATCGACGGGTCGGTGCCGAAGGTCGGCGGGCATTCGCTGGCGTCGAGCACGCCGATGCGCCCCGCGGTTCCCGCGCCGATGTAGATGAGTCGTCCGCCTCGCCGGAAGCGATCGACGATGCCGTCGACGGCTGCGGCGATCTCGGTAGTCTTCGCGGCGACCGCCTCGGGCACCCGCCGATCCTCGGCGTTCATGCTGCGCACCAGCTCTTCGGTGCCGAGCATGTCGAGGTCGCCGCGTTCGGGCGTCGAGGCCTCGGTGTCGAGGCTCGAGAGCACTCCGAGCAGGGCGGAGAGGGAGCTGTCGTCAGTCGGCACGGTGCACGAACCTTTCGTGGGGGAGGTCGCGGCGGGTCATCATGAGCTGAGCGCCGGTCAGGGCATCCCCGACGGTCGGGGCGACGCGTCGCCCGCCGTTCGAGAGGGAGTCTTCGAGTCTCGCGCGGAACCAGAGGTGCTCGGTGAGCCCGCCGTGCAGCGCCACCTCGCGCGCCGAGGCGGAGGCGGCGAGGGCGGATGCCGTGAGCAGCCGGACGGCTTCGGTCGCGATCTCGAGGGCGACGGAGTCACCGTGCTCGGCGCAGTCGAGCACCAGCGGCGCCACGGTGCCGAGCGCTCGCGCGAGCGGCTGCTGAGTGAGCGTCCACGACAGCGCATCGGGGGCGGGGGAGATGTGGGCGGCGACGGCCTGCTGCAGGGTGGTCGCAGGTCCCAGTCCGACAGCGGCGCGCTGCACCGCGCGGACCGCTTCCCGCCCGAGCCACGAACCGCTGCCGAAGTCGCCGATGTCGGGCCCCCACCCGTCGACGAGGCGGACGCCGTCGGCGTCGACGCCGAGCGCGACGGCTCCGGTGCCCGCGAGCAGCAGCACGCCGGGAGCGCCGCCGAGGGCGCCGATGTGCGCCGTGACCACGTCGGACGCCACAGCGACGTTCGCGCCTGTCGCCGCGGCCAGTGTCTCGGCGAGCGCGAGTGCGGCGGTCGGGGCCGTCCACGCGCCGGCCGCACCGACACCGAGGGCGCGCGGCATCGGCCCGGGTTCGAGCAGTGCGAGGATCGCGGCAGCGGCCGACTCGACTCCGCCCGGAGCGGCGAGGCCCGGGGTTCCGTCACCGGTGCGAGTGACCTGGTGAGAATCGCCGCTGATCAGAAGACGGCATCGGGTCTTGCCCAGGTCGATCGCTGCGATCGTGCCCGCAGTGCTCATCTCTCCCCTTAGCCGATGGCTCATTCAGGAAGACTCTACAGATGGAGGGGCTGACGGGAATCGAACCCGCGCTGTCTGCTTGGGAAGCAGGTTGCACGGTACTTGCCTCCCGCGGAACGGCGGGTTATCCGGTGTCATCCCTCCAGCCCCGTATAGCCGTCTACTGGCACGGATAGCCCCCTAATGGCACGAATCTGGCACGGTCGCAGGCCCTGGGGATCGGACCCACGGCCAGCGCTGGCAGGGGTAACGGGGTGTGGATGACAGGGCGGCCGGAGCACTCCGACATGGGGTTGCGTTTGGTGCCTGGAGGGCACGAAGAAGGGGCGGCCCGGTTCCACCACCCGGACCGCCCCAGTCTGTGGGGTGGGCTACGCCTCGGAGGGCGTCAGGCCCTCCAGCAGGAGCGGGATGCCGCCCTGGGAGCCGGGCATGTCGATGTGCACCCGGTCACCGTCCATGAGTAGCCGGTAGGCGTCCGGGTCCGCGCGGTGCAGGAGAGACAGCGATTCCTGGGTGGCCTCCCCGTGGTCCGCGAGGTCCGAGAGGACGGCACGCCATGCCGCTGGCTCCGCGGCCGCACGCTCCTCCTCAGCGACCGTGAGGGCCGCCGGGTCCACCTGGGTGAGACGGTCCCAGATCAGGCCCTCATAGGCGGCGAGGAGCCGGTCCCGGTCATCATGCACCAGCAGGTGCGGCATGACCTCCAGGTCGTCCAGGATGGCGGCCAGGCGGGTGCGATCCGCGTTCGCGATCACGTCCTGGAGGCGCATGCCCGGTTCACGCTCGAATCCCTGCGAGGGGTCCTGTCCGGCGTAGACGAGGGCGCGGACCTTCTCCCGCTCCCGGGTCAGGGTGGCGTGGTCGTACACTGTCTGCGGGCGGAGGGTGTCCAGCACGGGCGCGCGGTCCGGCGCGGTGGGCTCGGCGGGCATGGCGGCGCGGACGGTGGCACGGATGCTCTCCACGTCGGCACGCTGGCGGGCACGGAGGCCTTCGGGTGTCAAGTGCGGGTCCTGGAGGGTGGCGGTGGTCCCGAGTGCGCGGCGGGCCTGGACGTACACGGTGATGCGTTCGGTGGCGGTCATGGTCATGCTCCGTTCTTGTGGTGGTTCCCGCTATTGCGGGGGTTGATAGCCGCCTGGAGGCGGTTGGTTTCGATGCGGCGGGCGGCGGCCTCCGCGTGCACCGCGGCGACGTACTCGCGCACCGCGGCGGCGTGCCGTGGCGGCATGGTGTCAAGCGCGGCCTGGTAGGCGGGCATGCCGTCGCGCTGACGGTCCCGCGCCGTGCTCAGGGGCGTGTGGGGGGCGCGGCGTAGACCATGGCTCAGCGCTCCTCACGGGTCGCGGGCGCCCGGTGGTGGCCGGACGGAGTGCCGAGGCACTGACGGGGCGCTGGCGGCCGCTGACCAGCACGTGTGCTCTCCGCGGCGGTCACGGCTGGCCGTCCAGCCCGAACACCAGGCGGTCGAGGAGGCTCCCGACCTGCTCGAACCCGCCCGGCTTGGCGTCGTCCAGGCCCAGGTAGCGGGCCCGGCGCTCCATGATCTTCAGCACGCGGTCTACCGCGTAGCCGTCTCCTGCGAGGGCCAGGCGCATTTGCGGCACCAGGATGGCGTCCAGGCGTGCCAGTTCGATGGCGCGGATGGCCTGCGCCTCCTCCTCGGGGATGCGCTGGACCTCCTCCCGAATCCACCGCTGGACCGTCTTGGGGTGCACGTCCATCCGCTGGGCGATGGTGGTCATGTCCACGCCCGTGCGGTGGAGCACGAACGCCTCAGCGCGGCGGGTGAGCCGGTCCAGGCGCTTCGCCCGGCGGCGCGGTCGCGGAGCATCCCCGAGGGCGTACTCGGCCGGGTCCATGTCCGCGGGCAGGGCGGGCACTGCGGCGGCGGGCAGAGCGGCCACGGCCGTGTGCTCGATAGGTGTGCAGGTGGACATCGTGTGCTCCATTCAGATCAGGTCTTGCGGGGCCATGGCGGCATCCGCCCAGCGCTGGCCCTCGGCGCTGAGCGCGTCGTAGTCGTCATCCCCGGCCCACGGGCCGGCGTACCCGCCCCCACGATCCATGTCGCGTTGGTAGAGGGCGACGAGGGCGGTGGCGTCTCGGGAGGTCAGGCGTGCCCAGCCGTCCACCCGGTCCGTCCCGGGGATGCCGAGGCCGCTGAGGATGTGGAGGTCCTGAAGGAGCGTCACCTGTGCAGGAGTGGGGGCGTCGAGGTATCCGGCATCCGGTGTTCGATCCGCGCGGACGCCCAGCGCACGCTGGGCCACTGCTACTTGAGTTGTGTCTACTTCTGTGTCTACTTCGCTACCGGATTCCGGTAGTCCGGACACCCGCGTGCTGGGAGCCTGGGGCCGGGAGTTGGGAGCCTGAGCGCTCGCCGCATCGCCAGACTCCCAGGAGGCGGGAGTCTGGGAGCGGCGGGTGCGGGCCCGGCGCTCGGACTTCGACAGCGGCCGGTCCGGCACGGGCGGCAGGTCCGGGCGGTCCACCAGGCGGTAGACGGTCGCGTGGTTCTGCCGTCCCGGCTCCACGACCTCCACCAGGCCCCAGCCCAGGAGGCGCTTCACGGCGGCCGCCGCGGTCGTCTCGCTCATCCCTGCCTCCCACGCGATGAGCGGATAGGGCGGCCGGGTGAGGCCCTGTGCGTTGGATCGGCTGACCAGCACCACGTAAGCGGCGAGGTCCGCGGGGCTCATGCCGAGGGCGGGTCGCGCGTGGCGGGTCACCCAGTCCGGCACGCGGGCGAATCCGTCAGCGCGGCTCACGGAGCGCTCACCGCCCCGTCAGCGACCTCAGACGCGCCAGCCTGGGCGGCGGGCCCTGCGGCGCGCCCCGCGGCCGTCCTGGCGCGCTCAGCATCCCGGCGGCATCCGCGGCACTTGCCACCGCTCCGGCCATAGGCCAGCCTGGAATGTCCCCGAGGACAGAAATCCCAGGAGCCGCCGTGGTCGCGGAGGTTGTTGCACGAGGAGCACAGCGGGGCGTAGTCCGTGAAGATGCGGATGCTCCAGCGCACGGTGCGGCCATGGTCGGGGTGCGGGCCGATGTGGGTGGGGTGCCCGATGAGGCCCCAACCATCCGCTAGGCGGCGGCACCCCGGCGCGGCGCACGGCTTGCCGACCGCGGAGCCACGAAGCCGCTTCAACGTCCGGTGCGCTCCGGCGTAGGTCCTGGCCGTGGCGTGCTCGTCCCCGTGGAGCGGCATCTCAGGCCTCGCCGTCAATGAAGGCCAGGAACGCGGCGGTGCTGATACGGACGGCACGGCCGAATCGCTGGGCGGGGACTGCGCCCGCGGCGATCAACTGGTACACGCGGCTGGGGGCGCGATCCAGGATGACGGCGGCCTCCCGGACGCTGAGGAACGCGGGCGGGTTCTCGCGGACGGCCGCCAGGGCGGCGCTGGGCGTGATGGTGGGTGCGGCGGTGGTGGGCATAGGTGCCTCCGGGAACGAGATTTCGGCTCATGTCGTTCCACCGGGCTCCACCCGTATGGGGCGCTGGATGCGCCGCGCGGGCTCCACCCGTCGCTGTGCAGGACGCTACCAGGCTGTAAAGTGGATTGCAAACAGGGAATGACCCTCTGAACAGGGGTTTTGGTTACAGACTGTAACCACCTGGACCGGACGGAGAGAGTCATGGCAGAGCGGCGACAGAAGGCGAACCGACAGGCATTCGGGAGCGTCCGGCAACTCCCCTCCGGTCGGTGGCAAGGCCGCTACCCAGACCCCGCCGGGAGGGCCATGACCGCGCCGACCACGTTCCCCACGAAGCGGGAGGCGCTGGACCACATCGCCGGAGTTCGCGCGGACCGCATGCGCGGCACCTACCGGGACCACCGCGCCGGACTCCAGCCCTTTGGCCCCTACGCCGCGGAATGGGTGGCCAACGGTGGCACCCGCGGACGCCTCGCGGCCAAGACCCAGGCGCTCTACGAGGACCTTCTCGCCGGGCCCCTCGCCGGGCTCCACGACCGCGCCCTCTCCGCCATCACGCCCGCGGACGTGCGTGCCTGGTACACCCGGACTCGGAAGACGCTCCAGAAGGCCGTCAAGAACCGGCCCGGGGCCACCGGAGAAGCCCGCCTCCGCCAGGCGTACAGCCTCCTCCGCACGATCCTCAACGCCGCGGTGAAGGACCGGCTCATCAGCGAGAACCCCTGCCAGATCGAGGGAGCCGGGCAAGTCAATGACCCGGAGCGCCCGTACCTCTCCCCGGAGAACCTGGCTGACATCGTCACCGCCATGCCGGAGAAGTGGCACCTGCCGATCCGGGTGGCGTTCGGCGCACACCTTCGAATCGGGGAGTTGGAAGCGCTCCAGCGGGGCGACTACGTGAACGGCGCCCTACGGGTTGAGCGCCAGCGCATCTACGTCCGTGGTCAGGGCACCATCACCCCCACGAAGACGGGCGAGGCTCGCACGGTGGTGCTCCCACCGAGTATCGCCGCGGAGGTTGAGGCGCATCTGGCCAGCACCACCGGATTCCCGAAGTCACCCATGTTCCCCCGGCGGGACGGGGAAGGCATTACCGGAAACGCCCTCAGCCATGCCTGGCGGAAAGCGGCCCGCGGCATCGGGCTAGGTCAATTCCACGTGCATGACCTCCGTCACGCCGGGCTCACCCTGGCCGCCCAGGCCGGTGGCACGACGCGCGAACTCATGGCACGTGCTGGTCATCGCACCGCGCGTGCGGCGCTCATCTATCAGCACGCGGCGGAGGAGCGGAACGCGGTACTCGCGGGAGCGATGGATGCTCTTGTCGGGTCGGTCATACGCACGCACGCCCCGAGACTAGAAGCCGTTCTCCGACTGGAGATGCCTGGGACATAGGTCCCTATGCGGTTCCGCCCCAGTTCTTGAGCCATTGATTTCCCGTTGTGCCCCAGATCATCTTGGTGAAGTTCGTCTGCTCGAACCAGATCGTCATCAGGTGGTAGACGGTTAGTACGGCCTCTTGGAGGTCCTGGTTCGTTTCGAGTTCCTCGATCACCAGGCCTTGCGCGGCCGCTTCGTCCCGCCCGATCCGCCGACCGTGCGATTTATGGTGAGAGTTGTCAGCGAAATACTTGGCGATCTCCGCCGCCCTCGTTGACGCGTCGGCATCACCTGCCAGCATGTAGTTCTCTAGCCAGTTCGCGACCATCTTCTCTGAGTAAGCCAGCGCGTTGCTGGACTCCTTCAGCAAGCCGGGCCCCAGACTGGCCAGGATGGGAGCCCAGGCGTGGGCGAAAATGGGGTCGCGTGCAATGTCTGCCTTGGCCGCGTCGAACTGGTCAACGATGGTCTGGGCGGAGTAACTGCGGCCCGCAACAGTCGGGATCTGCGGGTCGATCGGCCCCAACTGGCTGTGATGTGCCATGACGATTCGATCCGCGGCCATCGAGATCATGGTTCCAGCCGACATGGCGAAGGTCGGAACGATCACCTCGATTGACGGGAACTTCGCGTGGAGGTAGTCAACGAGTGACTCTGTGGCGTTGGTCACGCCGCCGGGCGTGTGAAGGATGAGAGTGAGGCCCTTCTCAAACTCCATCCCCTTGATTACCGCCATAAGGCCGTTGAGGTCCTCGTGGGTAATACTCACGAACGACGCAGGAACGTCCTGCTTCTGCAAGAACGCTGAACCATAGATGATTACGTTCTTGTCTTTGCGGAGTGCCGATACCTTTCCGAGCCACGTAGCGAACTGGTTAGTGATCCACAGCCCCCTCTGCTCCGGTGAGACGGCCTCGAACTCCGAGAGCAGTTGGTTCCAGACGGGCATCAGGCGGCTGTGAAGTTCACCGAGCCGGACGTCGGCTTCGGTGCGAAGTACTCGGGAAGCGCACTCGGATAGGTGGATTCGATCACGCCGAGAGCGAGGTTGCGGTACGTCGCGTAGTCGGTGAGCGGAAGGGCGGGCACGTTGGGAAGCGTCGCTGGTTGGGTCGACATTGCGCACTCTTTCGTCGTGGGTGGTTTTCGCATCATAGCGCCGGAGACTATGGTGCGTCACCGTCTGCGGCTCGTATGTCGGGCTGGCGTGCACTGCTGATGAACTGAGCCCTAGTGGCACGTCTCTGGCACGGCAGGGGCTGGAGGCGTGACTTCACCGGGGATATTTAGCGCTAAAAACGTACGCTGACCTGGGAGTAACTATGTGGAGGGGCTGACGGGAATCGAACCCGCGCTATCTGCTTGGGAAGCAGAAGTTCTGCCATTGAACTACAGCCCCGCACGCCTTGCGGCGCGTCTGCCATCATAGCGGGCGTCTCGGGATGGCCGGACATCCGAGCGCCGGATCACCGGAGAACCCGCGGGCCATCCGCTCGCTACCCGCGGGCGGGCAGCATCAGCGAGAACGTCGTCGTGGAGGATCCGTCGAGCAGCAGATGCCCGCCCAGGCTCTCCGCGAGTTCGACCGAGAGGGCCAGGCCGATCCCCTCGCCGGCACTGTCGCTGCGCCGATGCGCTCGCCGCTGGAAGATCGAGTTGCCGCGCGGGCGTCTGCCCTCATCCCCGACCTGCACGGTGACGTACTCGGCTCGCCGCTCGGCGTCGATCGTGATGTCGCCGCGGCCGTGCCGGAGCGCGTTGTGCAGCAGCACGTCGATGATCTGCGACGCCGCAGCCGGGGCCTCGCCGAGGCCGTCGGGCATCCGCGCCACGCGGATGGCGCGCCCGGCGGCATCCGCCTGTGCCTGCCAGCGCGCGGCCGACTCGTGCAGCGACTCAGCGAGCGGCTCGAAGGTGGTCGCTCCGGGCGTGTCGCCCCGGGCGAGCGCGAGAAGCTGCGCGATGGCATCCGACAGTCGGTCGATCTCACGCACCGCGTGGTCGAGCTGATCGCGCACGACGGGCGGAGTCTCGGGCCACAGCGACAGATCCTCGAGCTCGAGGCGCAGCGCGGTGATCGGGGTGCGCAGCTGATGCGAGGCGTTCGAGGCGAACTCGTGCTCGCGGCGCAGCCGGTCTTCGAGGGCCTGCGCGCTCTCGCGCAGAGCGGCGTCGATCGCGCGCGCCTCCGGCACGCCGAGGCTCTGCTTCGGCGGCCGCAGGTTTCCTCTGCCGATCTCGCGCACGGTGTCGAGCAGCCGCAGGAACGGTCGCGACAGCGAACGGGCGAGCTGGATCGCGGCGACGGTCGCGACGATCAGCAGGCCCACGCCGATCATGATGACCGGTGTCACGGCCTTCGAGACGCGTTCGTTCACGATCTCGCCTGACCGCGTGAAGGTGACCGTGCCGCCGCCGCGAACAACGGATGTGCCGGTGATGTCGTCGGGTTCGGCGTCGGCGCCGGTGGTCACGGTGGTGCCGTCGGGAGCGGTGTACGCCACCCTCTCCCCGTAGATGATCATTCCGGCCAGCAGCTTCTCGTCGACGGCGGCGGCGTCGCCTCCGGCGTCGATCACGGTGCCCACCATGCTCGCCATGCGCTTCGCGTACTGCTGCTCGGAGGCGTGCACGAGGTCGGCGACCATCAGCACCCGCGGCACGCCGTACAGCGCGATGATGGCGACGGCGAGAGTGAGGAAGGCGACGATGAGTCGTCTATGCATCGAGCGCGCCCTCGTCGAGGCGGAAGCCCACGCCGCGCAGGGTGGTGATGCGCACGTCGGCGCCCGACGCGTCCAGCTTCTGGCGCAGGCGGGCGACGGTGACGTCGAGGGTCTTGGTGGAGCCGAACCAGTTCGCGTCCCACACCTCGTCCATCAGCCGCTCGCGCGTCACCACGGTGCCGCGCTGCATGTCGAGCTGGGCCAGCAGATCGAACTCCTTGGTGCTCAACGGCAGCTCGCGGTCGCCGGCGAGCGCCCGACGGGCGGCGACGTCGATGACGAGTGCGGCGGGAGAGGCGGATGCCGCGGCCGCGCGCTCCGCGGAGGGCGGCGCCGCAGCGGCAGGGCTGCGTCGCAGCAGGGCGCGCAGCCGCGCCAGCAGCTCGGCCAGAGCGAAGGGCTTGGCGATGTAGTCGTCGGCACCGACGTCGAGGCCGACGACGCGGTCGAGTTCGCCGTCGCGCGCGGTGAGGATGACGATCCCGCCCGCGAAGTCCTGCTCGCGCAGTCGGCGGCACACGTCGAGCCCGTCCATGTCGGGCAGGCCCAGGTCGAGCACGACCAGATCGATGTCTGCTCCCGCACGGGCGAGCGCGGATGCGCCGTCGGCGACGCGCTCGACGTCGTACCCCTCGCGGTCGAGGGTGCGCAGCAGCGGCACCGCGATGCCGTCATCGTCTTCCACCACGAGGATGTGTCGTCCCACATGCTCGAGGCTATCAACGTCATCGAGAGGCTCTTCAGGACGGTCGGGCGTTGTCATCAGAAGTCCTTGTCGAGAGGGCCGCTCTCGGTGACCGGGGTCGCCGCGCAGCGCTGGCCGACGAGGTCGGTCGCGTTGGCGGAGGGGGTCCAGATCATCGCGGCGGTCGTGGTGACCGTCCGCACCGAGCCCGAGGTCAGGCCGCCGAGGGCGACGCGGACGACGGTGGAGGGCACGCCGTTGATGGTCTCGGTGGTGGCGGTCATGGTGGCCGAGAACTGTGCCGTCGTCCACAGGCCGACGTGGTTGCCGCGCAGGTTGACAGAGCCGAGGTTGGTGTTCGGCACGTCGAACAGGTCGTTGGACCCACTCGTGATGCCTCCGTCGCGCACCCGGGCTGTGATGGCGCGGGCCGAGCCGTCCCATCCACTCGCGATGCTCGCCGGGTTGACGCGTCCGCTGTAGGTGAGCACCAGCATGTCGCCGGCGTCGATCACCCCGGCCTTGCCGCCGTTCACGGCCTGCACGTCGGCGCCGCGCAGCGGCGCGTTGTCGACGCGTCGGGCGGCGAGCACGGCCGAGGTGGTCTGCTTGCCGTGGCTGTCGGTGAGCACGGCGCGCAGGTCGTACGAGCCGTCCGCGACGGTCTTGGTGTCCCACGCGCAGCCGTAGGGCGCCGCGGCGAGGGTGCACACGGGCGACCACTTGCCGCTGCCCGCGGGGGAGTACTGGATCGCGACCGACGAGATTCCGGCCGAGGCGTTCGCGGTGGCCGTCAGCTGCACGGTCCCGGTGAGGAACGCGCCCGGGTCGTCGAGCGAGATCGACGAGACGGTGTTGTCGACCAGGCGGCCGGTGATCGTGGCCGCCGTGGTGCTGTTGCCGGCCAGGTCGGTCGCGATGGCGCGGAACGAGTAGCGGCCGTACGGCAGCGGCACGGTGTTGAAGCGGCACGACCACGGCTCATCGACGATGGTGCAGGCGGTCGTCCACGCGCCACCCGCACTCGGCTGGTACTGGATGGCGACGGATGCCACACCGGAGTGCGCATCGGCCGGCGTCGCGGCGAGGGTGACCGTGCCGGTGAGCACGCTGCCCGGGTCGGTCATGGTGGCGGTGGGTGCGACGTTGTCGATCGTGACGGACGAGAGTTCCGAGATCATGACCACGGTCGGACGAGCCGTCGGCCACGCCACGACCCGCACGTCGTAGTCGCCGCTGGCCAGTGACGTCGTCGCCCAGTTCACGGTGCAGGACGCGGAGCCGGCGATGCTCGCGCAGCCGGCGACGCTCTTCCAGCTGTTCGCGTCGGCGACCGAGTACTCGAAGCGCACCCCGTAGGTTGCCCGCGGATCGGCATCCGTCAGCGTCGCGGTCAGCGGTGTCGTGCCGCGCACCGCCTCGTCGAGGTCGGCGAGCACCACGGTGAAGGCGTTCGCGACGGTGACACGCACCGGCGCCGAGGTGGTGGCGTACCCCGCCTTGTCGGTGGCGATGGCGCGCACGTCGTACGCGCCATCGGCTGCGGAAAGCGTGTCCCAACTGCAGCGGTAGGGCGCGGATGCCGTGCTGCACAGCGTCGTCCAGCTCGCGGCGCCGACGCTCTGCCACTGCACCACGACACTCGCGATGCCGGTCTCGGCGTCGGCCGCGTCGGCGGCGATGGTCGCGGACCCCCGCAGCGGTGCACCGGGCGTGACGATGCCGACGGTGGGCGGGGTCCAGTCGACGGCGGCGGATGCCGTGTTCGTCGCGTTCGCGGACTGCGACATGAAGGCTGCGGAGGAGGTCTGCAGTCCGTTCAGGGCGAAGACGGCCAGCAGGAGGGCGGCCAGAGCGGCGAGCGCGACGTTGCGCAGCGCCGTGCCGGTCATCGGCGTGCCCTTCGTTCTGGTCATGCTTCGACGTTACGGAGCAGCCGGTTACAGCCCGGCAACAGCCGAGCCTCAGCAGGGACACGATCGGCGCCGGCGCGCCCCGCGGGGACGCAGAAGAGGCCGCGGCGGTCAGCCGCGGCCTCGTCAGGACCGGTCGGGTGCGGATGCGTCAGCTGCGCAGCGCACGCACGAGGTCGCGCATGAACATCAGTCCGATGAGCGCGGCGGGAAGGCCGATGCTCAGCATCCGCACTCCCGACATCGACAGCAGGATGAACACCCAGCCCACCGCCGGCACCCAGCCCTCGACACGCGGCTGCACGGCGGATGCCAGCGTGAACGTCCACGGGTCGATGCTGTCGTTGGCGTCGCCCTTCGTGCGCAGCACGCGACCGCCCTCGGCATCCGTCCTGTCGTCGATCGAGACGATGCGGTGCGTGACCGGCTCGTCGATTCCGGACTCCTGGGGCGGGACGTAGGTGATGATGTCGCCGACCTGCAGATCCGCGACGGGCACCTGGCGCTCGTAGACGACGGTGCCCTTCTCGAAGGTGCCCGACATCGAGCCGCCGGTGATGACGTAGCGGTCGAGGCCGAACAGCGATGGGACGAGCATGAGCCCCACCAGCGCTATGGCGCAGGCGACGGCGACGGCGATCAGGGTGCTGCCGATCGCGCGAGTCGTCTTCGTGGGGCTCATGCTCTTCTCCTCTGATCTCGGGTGATCAGTGCCGATCTCGGGTGATCAGCGGGGGTGGGGCACCCGGCGGACGGATGCCGGATGCTCCGGGTCAGGGTGGGTGGTCACTGGCTGACGGCCGTGGCGGCCGCCTGCTTGGAGTCCCACGTGTAGACGGCGGAGGCGTTCTTGCCCTGCTCGGTGTTGTCGGCGGTCTGCGCCAGCGTGGTGCCGAAGGTGTAGTCGCGCGACTCGCCGGCGGCGAATTCGCCGAGGTCGAGCGCGCCGGCCTTCGTCAGGTCGCCGAAGGTGCCGGACCACACCGGGGTGCCGCTGCCGGCACGGGTGATGACGAGCTTGAGGTTCTCCGTCTTGACGAAGCCGTTGGTGGCGTTCTCGGTGAGCGTGAACGCGGCGGGCAGGGTGCCGGAGTTGGTGATGGTCACCTTGCCGTTCAGGGTGTCGCCCGGCTTGAGGTTCGAGGCGTTGAAGATCGCCTTGCCCGACTTGGAGTTCTGCTGGGCGAGCGTGCCGCTGCTGAAGGCGTTGGCGGAGTTGACCGAGTTGGCGACGAAGTCCGCACCCGAGCCGACGGCCACGGTCGCAGCGACCAGCAGGCCCGCCAGCGGCAGCAGGATCAGGCGCTTGCGCGACTTGGTGGCTGCGGTGGTGGTGGTGGTGATCTCGGTCATGGTGTTTCCGTTCTGGTGGGCCGATGCGGCTGTGGACTGTGGGGAAGCTTGTGATTCGACGCTACGGAGGCGCCGGTTACATGCGTGCCACAGCGCGGCAACGCCTCTGCCAGCGTTCGACCACAGAGTGCTTCGCCTCGGACTCAGCCCAGTCGGGCGAGCTCGGTGACGGTGCGGGTGGAGGCATCCCAGCGGCGCAGCGCCTTCGCCGTGCCCGTGATCTCGCCGCCGACGAGCGGGAGCGCACGCTCGAGATCCTGCAGCCGCACCCGCCGGGCAAGGGTCACGTGCGGCGTCCATGCGCCCGGAGCGGTGTGCGGGGCGTCGTCGCCCGGCCCGGCCGCCCGGTGCACGTCGTCATGCAGGGCGAGCAGTGCGGCCGACGCGATGACGCTGCGCACGAGCACCCGCCGGTCGCCGTCGCCGAACAGCAGCGGCCCGCCCAGGCGCACCGCGAAGGCCGGCCGGGCGGTGAGCAGGGCGGTCTCGACGTGCTCCAGCGCGCTGCGCACGAGCAGGGTCACGTGCGGCCTGTTGCTCGGCGCGGTGTGCGCGGCCATGCTCGACAGGCCGGCGGCGGCGAGGGCCTGCCACTCCGCGCGCACGGCTGCCTCGCTGACCTCGTCGAGCAGCAGCTCGATCGAGATCATCGGCGCCCGTGTCATGAGGTGAGAATAGTGCGGCTGCCGCCAGAGGGCACCGTTACGCTGAAGACGTGCTTCTCAGCGACCGCGACATCAAGGCAGAACTCGCAACGGGCCGCATCGGGCTGGCTCCCTACGACGAGCAGATGGTGCAGCCGTCGAGCGTCGACGTGCGCCTCGATCGCTACTTCCGGCTGTTCGACAACCACAAGTACCCGTTCATCGATCCCGCTGAGGATCAGCCCGAACTGACCCGCCTGATCGAGGTCGCTCCCGACGAGCCGTTCATCCTGCACCCCGGCGAGTTCGCCCTCGGCGCGACCTTCGAGCAGGTCTCGCTGCCCGACGACGTCGCGGCGCGGCTGGAGGGCAAGTCGTCGCTCGGACGCCTGGGGCTCATCACGCACTCGACCGCCGGGTTCATCGATCCGGGGTTCAGCGGGCACGTCACGCTCGAGCTGGCGAACGTCGCGACCCTTCCGATCAAGCTGTGGCCGGGCATGAAGATCGGTCAGTTCTGCTTCTTCCGCCTCACCTCGGCCACCGAGAATGCGTACGGCTCCGGCCCCTACGGCAATCGCTATCAGGGGCAGCGCGGGCCCACGGCATCCCGCTCGTTCCAGAACTTCCACCGCACCGACGTCGGCACGAGCGACGCGGGTGCGGTCGGAGGCTGACGTGAGCGATCGGTCGGGGGATGCCGATGACGCAGCGCCCGAGGCCGCTGCGCCCGATCCCGCGGTCGTACCGGAGCCCGCGGTCGCGGAACCCGACGCGCCGGAGGCGGTGGTTCCCGAGCTCGACGTGCCCGAGCCGACGATCCCGGACGCGGTGATCCCCGAGGCGGCGCTCGCCGAGCCGGTGATCCCTCCCGCCCCGCCCGAAGAGGCGCCGACGCGGGCGGCTCGACGCATCACGACGGCCGAGAAGCTCGCAGCCGTGCCGGCACCGGCATCCGACCCCCGCCTGACCGCGCCGCCGCCCGACCCGACCGTCGTGCCGCCGCCGGAGGGGGCGACGCCCGACAGCTACCGCGGCTGGACGATCGCGATCTACAGCTTCCTGGCGCTACTGCTGACCGGCGCCGTCGTCACGATCGGCGTGCTGCTCAGCTGACCGGCCGTCGCCGGAGATGGAAGACGCCGGTGAGCCGCAGCCGCGACCAGCGTTTTCCATCCCGCGCGGTATGCGGGGTCAGTTGGGCACGAAGATCCGCGCTGGCGTGCACACAAGTGACGTCGCATCCGGCAGGTGGCCGCCCCGCGCGCGCGACCGACCACCCCGGCCGGCGCTGTCAAGGGCGTCGCCGGGCACGCCACCGCCGCCTACGGTCGGCTTCCATGAGCGCCGAGGACACATCCACAGTCGAGGGTCACGAGCGGGCACACCGGGTTCTCGTCGTCGGCGGAGGCAACGGCGGGCTGTCCGTCGCGGGCCGACTGCGTCGTGCCGGAGTCACCGACATCGCCGTCGTCGAGCCATCGCAGACCCACTACTACAAGCCGCTCTTCTCGCACATCGCGGGCGGCACCGCTCGGGCGAGCGAGGCGGTGCGTCCGCAGGCCGACGTCTTCCCCCACGGCGTGGAGTGGATTCCGGATGCCGTCAGCGCGGTCGACCCCGAGAATCGGCGGGCGCATCTGGCATCCGGTGACACCGTCCGGTACGACCAGCTGATCCTCGCCCCGGGCATCCGGAACGACTGGGATGCCGTCCCCGGTCTCGACGACGCGATGGGATCGCCGCACGGGGCCTCGAACTACGACTTCGCGCTGGCGCAGAAGGCGTCGAAGCTGCTGCGCTCGGTGCGCTCCGGCACCGTGGTGTTCGTGCAGGCGCCAGGACCCGCGTCCTGCGCGGGCGCGGCTCAGAAGCCGATGTACCAGGCGTGCGCGTACTGGCGGGCGACGAACGTGCTGCACGACATCCATGTGGTGCTGCTTGTGCCGACGCCGACGATCTTCGGCATCCCCGAGATCGACGCCGAGCTGCAGCGCAGCATCGACGAGTACGACATCGACGTGCGCTACCGCGCGCAGCTGCGCCAGGTCGACGCAGACGACCGCACCGTCGTGTTCGACGCTGCCGGCGCCGACCGGCAGAGTCTGCACTACGACCTGCTCATCGCCGAGCCGCCGCAGAAGGCGCCGGAGTGGATCCGCGCCAGCGGCCTCGCCGACGACGACGGATTCGTCGCCGTCGACCCGCGCACCCTGCGCTCCACCCGGCATCCCGAGATCTGGGCACTGGGAGACGCGGCGGGCACGACGAACTCCAAGTCGGGCGGAGCGCTGCGCACGCAGACGAAGGTGCTGGCCGAGAACGTCCGCGCGGTTCTCGAGGGGCGCGATCCGGCATCCGCCTACGACGGCTACGGCGTCTGCCCGTTCACCGTCTCACGCTCGACCGCGGTGTTCGCCGAATTCGACGACCGGCTCCGCCTGAAGCCGACCCTGTGGCGCAGCTCGTACCGGGAGAGCCGGATGAACTGGATCATCGACCGGCAGATCTTCCCGCAGATCTACTGGCGGATGATCCTGCAGGGTCGCGCCTGAGGCGGGTCAGGTCTCGGCTCCCGCTCGCCGCGGCTCGCGTCCGCGCGGCTGCGACGGGCGAGGCCCCGGATCGGGCAGGGGAGGGATGCTCAGGCGGCGAGGCTCCCCGGCCTCGAGGGTGACCTCCTCGCCGAAGTGCCGGATGCCGAGCGCGGGGCCTCCCTCGAGCCGGTAGGTGACCGTGTCGTGCTGCACCTCGACTCGAAGGGTGTGGCCGCGCACGAGCATCCCGAACGAAAAGGCGGTGATGGGCGCCGCCACGCGCGGCGCGAACTGCAGCGCCTCGGCGTCGTCGCGCATGCCGCCGAAGCCGCAGACCAGCGCGTTCCACACCCCGGCGTGCGCGGCGACGTGCAGACCCTCGTCGACGTCCTCCTGCAGATCGTCGAGGTCGATGGTGCCGGCCTCAGCGAGGTAGTCCACCGCGAGGTCGAGCTGTCCGACGCGAGCGGCGACCGTGGCCTGCACCGACGCCGACAGCGACGAGTCGCGCACGGTCAGCTCGTCGTAGTACGCAAACGCGCGTGCGGCCTCGTCGGGTGTGAACGCGTCCGGTGCGACCTGCAGTGCGAGCACGAGGTCGGCCTGCTTCACGACCTGCTTGCGATACAGGTCGAAGTAGGGGAAGTGCTTCTGCAACGGATACTGGTCGTCGCGGGTGCCCTCGAAGTCCCACCGCTCCTTGCAGTTGAATCCGGCGGACTGCTCGGGGATCCCCCGCACGGTGTCGTACGGGAAGGCCATGGCGTCGGCGGTGGTCGTCCACCGCGCGATCTCTTCCGGCGAGACGCCGAGACCGGATGCCCGGTCGCGGTGCCGCCTGCAGACATCCGCAGCCGCCCGGAGATTTCGCTGCGCCATGAGGTTGGTGAAGAAGTTGTCGTCGACCAGGGCGGAGTACTCATCGGGCCCGGTGACGCCGTCGATGTGGAACACGCCCTCGTCGTCCCAGCGCCCGAGGGCGCACCACAGCCTCGCGGTCTCGATGAGGATCTCCACGCCCTTCTCCCGCTCGAACTCCGTGTCGCCGGTCGCGCGCACATAGCGCACGACGGCAGCCGCGATGTCGGCGTTGATGTGGAACGCGACGGTGCCCGCCGGCCAGTACCCCGAGCACTCCCGGCCGTCGATCGTGCGCCACGGGAAGGCGGCGCCTTCGAGGTGCAGCTGCTCGGCCCGCTCGCGCGCATGGTCGAGCGTGGAGTGCCGCCACACCAGTGCGTCCCGCGCGGCGGACGGTGCGGTGTAGGTGAGCACCGGCAGCACGAACGTCTCGGCATCCCAGAAGGTGTGGCCCTCGTATCCGACGCCGGTGAGTCCTTTGCCTGGGATCGATCGCACCTCGGCGCGCGCCGCGGACTGCAGAACCTGGAAGAGCGAGAAACGTGCGCTCTGCTGCAGCCGCTCGTCGCCGTCGACGCTCACATCGGCCCGGGCCCAGAACTCGTCGAGATACCGGCGCTGCTCATCGACGAGCCCGTCCCAGCCGAGCTCGATGGCCGTCTCGACAGCGGCTTCCGCGCGATCCTGCAGCGCGACATCGTCGAGCGAGGGCGACCACTCATGGCCCACGCACTTCACCAGGGCGACGCTCTCGCCCGGCTCGATCCGGACGCGCACGGAGGTGCGCGCGAGGTCTGCCGTGACCTCGGTGTGCGGCTCGGGCGCGGCACCCCGCGATGAGATGCTGACGCGATTGTCGGCCGCGACGGCCACCGCGATCCGGCTGCGCCTGGTGCGCTGCACGAGGGTGGCCCGACCGCCGCCGCCGTGGTGGGCCACCGGCTCGAAGGGGTCGCGCAGGGCATCCATCACCCTCGGGTCGGAGTGCACCTCGGGCAGCGGCTCGTCGGCGACGATCTCCGAGAGGAGCGTCACGTCGACGGCGGCGTCTTCGGCGGTCACCTCGTATCTCACCGCGGCGATCGAGCGGTGGGTGAACGACACCAGGCGCTGCGAGGCGATGGTCACGGTGCGGCCGGCGGGCGAGGTCCAGGTGGCCGTGCGGTGCAGGATCCCGGTGCGCAGATCGAGATGCTGCCGGTGCTCGACGAGTGCTCCGGTGCGGATGTCGAACGGCTCGTCGTCGACGATCAGGCGGACGACCTTGCCGTCGGGCACGTGCATGACCGTCTGACCGTGCTCGGGGTATCCGTAGCCGTCTTCGGCGTAGGGCATCGGGTGCTCTTCGAAGACCCCGTTCAGGTAGCTGCCGGCGGCCGCGCTCGGATCTCCTTCGTCGAGGGTGCCGCGCCATCCGATGTGCCCGTTCGACAGGGAGAAGACCGACTCCCGGTGGGACTGTCCGCGCTCCTCCCAGCCGACGTTCCGCATGCACGACCAGCCGACGCCCCAGGGGTGCACGTCGAAGCGGTGGGTGGTCATATCGCTCCTGTCTGGTGCGGGCCGGGAGGATCATTCTGCGACGGGACGACCTGCGCCGGCGCAGCCCTTGCGCCGCAGGCGCACATCCCGGTATGCGCCGCAGGCCGGCATCCGGATCGGGGTGGCGAGTCTGGGCTCACGCCCCGACGTCCTTCGGGAAGCGCACGCACAGCAGCAGCACGAGGCCGATCAGCAGCACCACGGCGATGCCGAGCACGCCGTAGACGATGCCGCCGAACCAGGCGAGGAACAGCGACCATGCCAGCGGCGACAGGAACGACGCCACCCGGCCGGTCGTCGCGTAGAGGCCGAAGATGGTGCCCTGCTGGCTGGGCGGGGTGAGGCGGGTGAGCAGGCTGCGGCTGGATGCCTGGGTCGGGCCGACGAACGCGCACAGCAGCAGGCCGCAGATCCAGAACACGATGGTGCCGTAGTCGCGCAGCGCATAGACCACGAACGCCATCAGGACGAGCCCGGACAGGGCGAAGATGATGAGTCGGCGCGGACCGATGGCGTCGTCGATGCGCCCGGCGAGCAGCGTCGAGACGCCGGCGACGAGGTTGGCCGCGAGCCCGAAGATGATCACCTCGAGGAACGAGAAGCCGAAGCCCTGCGCGGCGAGCACGGCACCGAACGCGAACACCCCGGCCAGGCCGTCGCGGTAGACGGCTGCGGCGAGCATGAACCAGAACGTCGGGCGGTTGGTGCGGAACAGTTCCGCGATGCTGCGGGCGAGCACGACGTACGAGCGGAGGAAGCCGACCTTCTCGGCCGTGTCGTACGACGGCGACTCGGGCACGTTGCGGAACATCGGGATCGAGAAGACGATCGTCCACACGGCGCAGATGACGGCGACGAGCTTGAACGAGAGCGCGTTGTCCTGCCCGACGAGGAACAGCACCGGGATGCACACGATCAGCGCGACGACGCCCCCGATGTACCCGAGTCCCCAGCCGAGGCCGGACACGCGGCCGACGTTCTTCGGCGTCGACACCTCGGAGAGCATCGCGTAGTAGCTGACGTTTCCGATCTCGCTGACGACCGCGGCGACCGCGACGGCGAACGCGCCGAACCAGAAGAACTTCGGGTCGGCTTCGACGAACAGCAGCGAGAACTGCACGAGCGCGATCCCGATGGTGGCGCCGATGACCCACTTCTTCTTGTTGCCGCGCGCGTCGGCCTGCTGGCCGAGCACCGGCGCGAGAAGCAGGATCAGGATGCCCGCGGCGAAGTTCGCCCAGCCCCACCACTCCGACAGGTCGGTGAGGCCCTGGCAGTACTCGGATGCGGCGTACGGGGAGCTGTTGCAGTTCATGTACGAGCCGTCGGCCAGCAGACCGGACTCGCGCACCGAAGGCTCGAGGAACATCCGCGAGGTCAGGTACAGCGCGATCCAGACGAACGTGAGGATGACCGTGTTGAACGGCTGCATCGCCCAGTCCCACATCGCCCACGAGATGACCTGCTTCTTCGTGGCCGCCGGAGCTGAGCTCCCGTGCTCTCGGCCGAACGCCGCGACGGCTCCCGTCCTGGCGGTCGGCGGGGGTACGGAGGCGGCATCACGACCGGTCATGGCCGACACGCTACAGGATGCCCGTGTCGTGCCGACCACGCCGCCACGACGAACGAATGACGCCCTCGTGTCGCCTCGTCGCTCTGCTCGAGAGGGCGATGAGAAGTACGAATGTCGGTGGCCTGTCCGATACTCGAAACATGAACGGAATATCGACGGCGACCAGTGAGGACATCGCGAATCTCGACGCGATCGTGTCGTCGCTGCAGGCCGTCGAGAAGACCCTGCAGGGCATGCTCGCCGCACGCGACGGGCTGCTGGCCCTGGCGAATCGGCTGGCGATGTCGATCGCTGAGCAGGGCGACGGGATCGAGGACTCGGATCTCACCCTGCGCACGGTGGCGGCCGAACTCGCGACGGCGCTGCGCGTGAGCGACCGCACCGTGCAGCGGCGCATGGTCGCGGCCGAGGTGATGGTCGAGCGGTTTCCGCAGGTGTGGCATGCGCAGGGTGCGGGGCTGATCACCGCCGGGCATGCGCGCGTGATCGTCGACGCGGGTGCGCACATCGACGACGGCGACGCGCGCGCCGCCTACGCCGTGCGGGTGCTGGGGTTCGCGCAGCACGAGTCGCCGAGCCGGGTGCGGGTGATCGCCGAGCGCATCGCCCAGCAGTACCAGTCGCGCACGCTCGACGAGCGACACGAGGACGCCCGCGCGCATCGAGGCGTGTGGGTGACCGATGGTCCGGATGCCATGTCCGAGCTGCACGTGTACGGCCCCTCGGTGCTGATCCACGGTGCGCAGGACCGGTTGACGCAGATGGCGAAGGCGATCGCCGAGCGCGGCGAAGACGAGCCGACTCAGGCTGACGACCCGCGTACGCTCGCGCAGCGTCGGTTCGACCTGGCCATGGATCTGCTGCTCACCGGCGCTCCGGCCGGTCACGACACCGCCGACCGACTGCTCGGGTCGATCAGCGCGCACGTCGCCGTCACCGTGCCGGTCACCACGCTGATGGGTGCGGACGGTCCCGCTGCCGAGCTCTCCGGCCGTGCGCCGATGGATCTCGCCTCCGCCCAGGTGCTGGCCGGGGCCGCGTCAGGGTGGGATCGCGTGCTCACCCATCCCGTGAACGGCGGGGTGCTGTGCGTCGACCGGTACCGCCCTCCGGAATCGCTGCGCCGTCGGCTGCGATCTCGCGACGAGCGATGTCGCTTCCCCGGATGCGGGATGCCGGCCCGCGACAGCGATCTCGACCACACCCGCGATGCCGCCTTCGGCGGGGAGACCAGCGAAGACAACCTCGCCGCTCTGTGTCGGCGACATCATGTGCTGAAGCATCAGACGCCGTGGCACGTCGTGCAGCACGGCGACGGGTTGCTGGAGTGGACGAGCCCCACCGGTCGCACGTACGTCGACCGGCCGCCGCCTCCGAACACCGTCACCTTCATCGAGCCGCCCTTCTGAGAGTGACGCCGCAGCCCGACCGTCGTGCCGGAGCCCGGGCGTGTCAGCCTTTCGAATGATCTTTCGCGGTTCACGCCCGCGATGGCCTGCATCTCGGGCATCCGCATAGCCGCGCTCACCTACCGTGGAAGCACACCCACCCGAGGAGAACCGTGTTCACCACTCCCGCCCGCCTGTTCCGCGTGCTCGCGATCGCTGAGGCGATCACCTGGACCCTGCTCATCAGCGCCCTCATCCTGCGCGCCGTCGGGCAGCCGTCGGTGCTCGTCACGATCGGCGGCGGCATCCATGGGTTCGTCTTCCTCGCCTACGGCGCCACGGCGGTGCTGCTCGCGTTCAACCAGCGCTGGCACGCCGGCGTGGCCGCGACCGCGATCGCCAGCGCGATCGTGCCGTACGCCACCATCCCGGCGGAGATCTGGCTGCACCGCAGCGGGCGACTCGAGGGGCAGTGGCGTCTCACCGAGACCGACGACCCGCGCGACCGCACCTGGTACGACCGCACGATGCGCTGGTTCCTGCACCGCCCCTGGGTGCTGGCCGTGCTGATCCTGGTCGCCATCGTGGCGATCTTCAGCATCCTGCTGCTGATCGGGCCTCCCGGCGGTCGCTGAGCTTCCGGCTCCTCTTGCACTCGGACCGGCTCAGGTCAAGAGGTGCACAACCCCCTAGCCAGCGTCCGTCTCGTATGACAGGTTGGGCCTCGGACGAAATCCGATGGTGAGGGAGCCCGTATGACCGATGAGCCCGCCCCGTACACCGCGTCGATCCCGGTGCTCACGCAGGATCCGTTCCCGGACACCCCGGGGAGCCCCGCGCCGGAGTGGTTCAAGACGGCAGTGTTCTACGAGGTCCTCGTGCGCTCGTTCAAGGACGGCGACGGCGACGGCGTGGGAGACTTCCGAGGCCTCATCGACAAGCTCGACTATCTGCAGTGGCTGGGTGTCGACTGCCTGTGGATCCCGCCGTTCTTCCCCTCCCCGCTGCGGGACGGCGGGTACGACGTCGCCGACTACACGGGAGTGCAGTCCGACCTCGGCACGACCGACGACTTCCAGGAGTTCCTCGACGCCGCGCACGAGCGCGGCATCAAGGTGATCATCGACTTCGTCATGAACCACACCAGCGACGAGCATCCGTGGTTCCAGGCGAGCCGCACCGACCCGGACGGGCCGTACGGCGACTTCTACGCCTGGAGTGACACCGATGAGCTCTACCAGGACGCGCGGATCATCTTCGTCGACACCGAGCCGAGCAACTGGACGTGGGACCCGGTGCGCAAGCAGTACTTCTGGCACCGCTTCTTCAGCCACCAGCCCGACCTGAACTTCGACAACCCGAAGGTGCACGAGGCGATGCTCGACGCCATGCGGTTCTGGCTCGACATGGGTCTGGACGGATTCCGCCTCGACGCGGTCCCGTACCTCTACGAGCGCCCTGGCACGAACGGCGAGAACCTGCCCGAGACGCACGAGTTCCTCAGGAAGGTGCGCCGGTTCGTCGACGAGAACTACCCGGGCCGCGTGCTGCTGGCCGAGGCGAACCAGTGGCCGGCCGACGTGGTGGACTACTTCGGCGACCCCGAGGTCGGCGGCGACGAGTGCCACATGTGCTTCCACTTCCCGGTGATGCCGCGCATCTTCATGGCGGTGCGCCGCGAATCGCGGTACCCGATCAGCGAGATCCTGGCCGACACCCCCACCATCCCCGCCGGATGCCAGTGGGGCATCTTCCTGCGCAACCACGACGAGCTCACGCTCGAGATGGTCACCGACGAAGACCGTGACTACATGTGGAACGAGTACGCGCAGGACCCGCGGATGAAGGCCAACATCGGCATCCGGCGCCGCCTCGCCCCGCTGCTCGAGAACGACATCGACCGCATCGAGCTGTTCACCGCCCTGCTGCTGTCGCTGCCTGGCTCGCCGGTGCTGTACTACGGCGACGAGATCGGCATGGGCGACAACATCTGGCTCGGCGACCGCGACGGTGTGCGCACGCCGATGCAGTGGACCAGCGACCGCAACGCCGGATTCTCGAGCGCGAACCCGGGCAAGCTCAGCAAGCCGGTCGTGCAGGACCCCGTGTACGGGTACCTCGCCGTGAACGTCGAGGCGCAGCAGGAGGACCGCTCGTCGCTGCTGCACTGGACGAGGCAGATGATCCAGGCGCGCAAACGGCATCCCGCCTTCGGTCTCGGCGGCTTCAACGACCTCGGCGGCTCGAACCCGTCGGTGCTGTCGTACACGCGCGAGCACACCAACGACGACGGCACGTCCGACGTCATCCTGTGCGTGAACAACCTGTCGCAGTTCCCCCAGCCGGTCGAGCTGGATCTGCGGCGCTTCGAGGGGATGATCCCGGTCGAGCTGGTCGGCGGGGTGCCGTTCCCGCGCATCGGCGAATGGCCGTATCTGCTGACGCTGGGCGGGCACGGCTTCTACTGGTTCCAGCTGCACGCGCCGGCGGAGGATTCTGAGGAGGTGGGGCTGCTGTGAGCCTGATCGATCATGCCCTTCTGGAGGGCTACCTGGTGCGCACGCGGTGGTTCGGCGGCAAGGGCCGCCCGTTCCACGTCACCGCGGTGCGACAGCTCGGCGAGCTGACCGACGCCGGCCGCGACCCCGCCGTGCGCGTGCTCCTGGTCACCGTCGAATACGCCGACGAGGAGGGCGGCCGCGATCTCTACCAGGTGCCGCTGTCGGCCTATGACGAGTTCGACGATCGGCACAGCCACGCCTACGTCGGCGCGATCGAGTTCGAGGGACGTGAGCGCCACCTGTACGACGCGGTTCACGACCGCGACGCCATGGCGCTGTGGCTGCGCGGCTTCATCGCCGCCGAGCCGGACGGCAGGGCCGACGTCGGCGGGCTACGCTTCCGCCGAGTCTCGGCCAGTCCCGCGCTGGATGCGGGGCTGCGCCCCTCGCCCCTCACCGGCGAGCAGTCGAACTCGTCGCTGCGTTTCGACGACACGGCGATCATGAAGCTGTTCCGCAAGGTCAGCCCCGGGGTGAACCCCGACATCGAGATCCACGACGTGCTCACCAGCGCCGGCTCGGAGCACATCGCCGAGCTCTACGGATGGGTCGAGATCGAGCTCGACGGCGAGGTCCTGCAGCTGGCGATGCTGCAGGAGCTGCTGAGCACGGCCGCCGACGGATTCGAGCTGGCCACGGGGAGCGTCCGCACTGCTCTGGCCGACCCCGAGCTGACGGTGCCCGAATCCGGCGGAGATTTCGGCGGCGAGGCTGCCCGGCTCGGCGAGGCGCTCGCCGAGGTGCACGCCGCGCTGCGCACGCGGTTCCCGACCGCGCGGCGAGATCACGAGGCCACCTCGCAGCTGGCTCGCGCGATGATCGAACGGCTCGATCGGGCGCTGCCCGTCGTCCCCGAGATCGGGCCGTACGCCGATCGCCTGCGCGCCCTGTACGACGCGGTCGCGCAGCTCGACGGGATCGACGTGCAGCGCGTACACGGCGACCTGCACCTCGGGCAGACGCTGCGCACCTCGCACGGCTGGCGGATCGTCGACTTCGAGGGTGAACCGGGTCGGCCGTTCGCCGAGCGCGCCCTGCCCGATTCGCCGTGGCGCGATGTCGCGGGCATGCTCCGCTCGTTCAGCTACGCTCCCGGCGTCGTGGAGATGTCGCTGGCGGGTCGTCCTGGCGACGGCGACGGGGTGGACCTGCGCGGCGAACGCGCGAAGGAGTGGTCGGACATCGCGCGCGAGCACTTCCTGCACGCGTACACGGCGGCTCTGGATCTCGATCCGGCGGACGCGGACGCGGGGGCCGAGCTGAGTCCGCCGCTGCGAACCCTGCTCGACGCCTACGAGGCCGACAAGGCGGTGTACGAGGCCGTCTACGAGAAGCGCAACCGTCCGTCGTGGGTGGTCATCCCGCTGGTCGCGCTGGAGCGCATCGCCGGGCGGTGAGAGCGGCCCGCGGTCAGTGCGCGGTGGCGACGCCGATCGCGTCGTGCGTGATCACCGCCGCGACCCGCGCACCGGCGCCGGCCGCGACGATCAGCTGCTGCGGCCCGGGGGCCGCGACATCGCCCGCCGCATACAGACCGCGGATGCTCGTGCGCCCCGACCGGTCGGTGACCAGATGCCCGTCGTCGTCGCGTTCGGGCAGCATCCCGTCGAGGAACGACAGATCCGCCTCCCACTCCGGACGCACGAACCCGCCGTCGATCGCTCGCTCCTCGCCGTCGGCGGTGCGCACGGCCGCGATGCGGCCCCGCTCACCGGTCAGCTCGACGATCGGCGAGCGGACGACCGGCACGCCCGCCGTCGCGAGCTCCGCCTCCTCGGCGGTGCTCACCGCGGCG
>NZ_MJIR01000055.1:0-30094 GCF_001878835.1 Microbacterium sp. AR7-10
TGCCGAGAGAACTCGAGGTCTGAGCAGTGTAGTTGAAGTGTTTATGTTAAAGACCGGGCACCCACCGAGATCCACACCCTAGAGTTCGTCGGCAGCGTCAGATGTGTATAAGAGACAGGTCACGCTAGGGCGCGCGGCACGGACGACTGCCGACGGATCCCGGCGGCTGTGCACAACTCGCACGAGACGGCGAGCTGTGCACAGCCGCCGTGAAGACGCGATCAGCCCTTGACGGCGAAGTTGACGATCTTCGGCGCACGCACGATCACGCGCACGATCTCCTTGCCCTCCAGGGCGCGCTGCACCTTCTCGTCGGCGCGGGCGGCGGCTTCCAGATCGGCGTCGGAGATGTCGGCGGCGACCTCGAGGGTCGCGCGCACCTTGCCGTTCACCTGCACGGCGGTGGTGACCGTGTCCTCCACGAGCAGGGCGGGGTCGGCATCCGGCCACTGCACAGCGCTGACCGACGGCTCGTGACCGAGGCGGGCCCACATCTCCTCACCCGTGTGCGGCGAGATGAGCTCGAGGATCATCGCGACGGTCTCGGCGGCCTCGCGCACGGCGGGGTCGGCGGCTCCGGCGCCGGTGTCGATCGTCTTGCGGATGCCGTTCACCAGCTCCATCAGACGCGCGACGACGACGTTGAACTTCGTCTGCTCGACGAGCGCCGGCGCATCGGCAAGCAGACGGTGCGTGATGCGGCGCAGGGCCGCGTCACCGGCATCCGGTGCCGTTCCCGGCTCGCTCGCCACCTCGTCGGCGACGCGCAGAGCGCGGGAGAGGAACTTCTGCGCGCCCGACAGCGACACGCCGTTCCACTCCTTGTCGTCCTCCACCGGACCGGCGAAGGCGAGGCCCAGGCGCAGAGCGTCGGCACCGTACTGCCCGAGCAGGTCGGACAGCTCGACGAGGTTGCCCTTGCTCTTCGACATCTTCGCGCCGTCCATGATGACCATGCCCTGGTTCACCAGGTTCGAGAACGGCTCCTCGAAGTCGATCAGGCCGAGATCGAAGAGCACCTTCGTGATGAACCGGGCGTACAGCAGGTGCAGGATCGCGTGCTCGACACCGCCGAAGTACCCGTCGACCGGCGCCCAGCGCTTGGCCTCGGCGGGGTCGAACGCGAATTCGGAGCTGTTCGGCGACAGGAAGCGCAGGAAGTACCACGAGCTGTCGACGAAGGTGTCCATGGTGTCGGCGTCGCGCAGCGCGGGCTCAGCCGATGCGGGATCGACGGTGCGCACCCACGACTCGGCCGCGCCCAGGGGCGACGAGCCCTTCGGGCGCAGGTCGAGGCCGTCGACGCTCGGCAGCTGCACGGGCAGACGGTCTTCGGGCACGGGCACGACGCTGCCGTCGTCGAGGTGAAGCATCGGGATCGGCGTGCCCCAGAAGCGCTGGCGCGAGATCAGCCAGTCGCGCAGGCGGTAGTTCTTCGCCGCGCGGCCGGTGCCCGCCTTGCCGAGCGTGGCGATGGTGCGGGCGATGGCCTCGGCCTTGTCGACGCCGTCGAGGTCGCCGGAGTTGACCAGGCGCCCGTTGCCGATCAGCGCGGTGCCGGTCACGGCGGGATCGAGCTCGGCGAGGTCGTCTCCCTCGTTCGCACCGCCGGTGACGGTCGTGTCGACGACGACCCTGACCGGCAGGTCGAACGCGCGAGCGAAGTCCAGGTCACGCTGATCGTGCGCGGGCACGGCCATCACCGCGCCGTGGCCGTAGTCGGCCAGCACGTAGTCGGCGGCCCACACCGGCATCCGCTCGCCGTTCACCGGGTTGATCGCATAGCGCTCGAGGAACACGCCGGTCTTCGGACGGTCGGTCGACTGCCGCTCGATCTCGGTCTGCTTCTGCACCGTCTCGAGGTAGTCCTGGAAGCGCATCCGCACCTCCGACGACGACCCGGATGCCAGTTCCGCCGCCAGGTCGGAGTCGGGGGCGACCACGAAGAACGTCGCCCCGTGCAGCGTGTCGGGCCGCGTCGTGAACACGGTGACCGGCTCGTCGCGACCCTCGATCACGAAGTCGACGTCGGCACCGGTGGATCGGCCGATCCAGTTGCGCTGCATCTGCAGCACCTTGTGCGGCCAGTGCCCCTCGAGAGTGTCGAGGTCGTCGAGCAGACGGTCGGCGTACTCGGTGATCTTGAAGTACCACTGCGTGAGCTTCTTCTTCACGACCTCGGCACCGCACCGCTCGCAGCGGCCGTCGACGACCTGCTCGTTGGCGAGCACGGTCTGGTCGTTCGGGCACCAGTTCACGGCGCTCTTCTTGCGATACGCCAGCCCGCGCTCGTACAGCTTCAGGAACAGCCACTGGTTCCAGCGGTAGTACTCGGGGTCGGAGGTGTGCAGCACGCGCGACCAGTCGTACGACATGCCGTAGCCGCGGAACCCGGCCTTGTGCTGGTCGATGTTCTTGTAGGTCCACTCCCGCGGGTCGGCGCCGCGCTTGATCGCCGCGTTCTCGGCGGGCAGCCCGAACGAGTCCCAGCCGATCGGGTTGAGCACGTTGTGCCCGCGGTGCCGCCAGTACCGCGCGACGATGTCGGGATACAGGTAGTTGATGGCGTGACCCATGTGCAGGTCGCCCGACGGGTACGGGAACATGCCGAGGATGTACTTGCGGGGCCGCTCGTCGCCGTCGCCGCCGGCCACGAACGTCTCGTTCTCGGCCCAGTATTCCTGCCACTTGAGCTGGATGTCGTGCGCGGACATCACTTCAGGGGACTCGGCGTGGGACGCGTGCTCGGTCAAGGAACGGCCAATCTGACGATGCGGAACGGCCCGGAAATCGGGCCCTTCCAGGGTATCGCGAGCGGCATGCGGTCAGGAAACCGGCAGCAGGTCGCGCCAGGGCTGCGGCAGCGCGGCGCCGAGCGCGGCGAGTGGAGCGCGTGCCTTCGTCGCGACCTCCGCGGCCTCCGCATCCGGTCGGGAGAGCCAGGTGATCCCCCCACCGGCGCCGACGGATGCCGAATCCGCGTCGATCACGATCGTGCGGATGACCATGGCGAGGTCGACTCTGCCGTCGAGGCCGACGTGACCGAAGCACCCCGAGTAGATGCCGCGGGGCCCCTTCTCGAGGCGGTGCAGGATCGTCATCGCCGACAGCTTCGGCGCACCGGTCATGCTGCCCGCCGGGAAAGCGGCGTCGCACAGGTCACCGAACGTCACGCCGTCGCGCAGCCGTGCGCTGACGGTGCTCACCAGCTGATGCACCGCCGGGTAGGTCTCGACGTGCCACAGGCGCTCGACCTGGACCGAGCCAGGAACACCCACATGCGAGAGGTCGTTGCGCATGAGGTCGACGATCATGACGTTCTCGGCGCGCTCCTTGGCATCCGTCTGCAGCTCTTCGGCGAGCCGCACGTCGTCGGCCGGCGTGACTCCTCGCGGTCGGGTGCCCTTGATCGGACTCGTCGACACGCGCCCGGCCCCCGTAGTGAGGAACTGCTCGGGACTGGCGCTGAGCACGTGCTGCCCCCCCACCCGCAGGTAGCCGCCGTGATGCGCGGGCGTCGCCGCGCGCAGCCGCAGGTACACGGCGAAGGGATCGTCGGGACGGGCGGCGGTGAACCGGGTGGTGAGGCACAGCTGGTACGCATCGCCGCGCCGGATCGCCGCGCGGCACTCCTCGACGAGGGCGCTGTACTCGGCGACCCCGTGCCGCGCCGCGGCGTCGCGCGTCGGTGCCGCCGGCGGGGGCGGCTCGATCGGCATCGCGGCGAGCGCGTCGTGCACCTCGGCCGACCACGCCTCGAGGTCGGTCTCCGGCGCGAGAGCGTGCACCGTTCCGGTGGTGTGGTCGAGGGCGACGGCACGTGTGACGGCGATCCACGTGGGCGCCGCGGGGCTGTCGGCGATCGGGGCGCCGTTCGCCGCCGCGCCGTGCTCGTAGGGCAGCCACCCCACCCAGCCGCCGAGGAACGGGATCCCGGATGCCTCAGCCGCACCGCTCAGGTCGACGCGGCGCACCGTCTCGGGGTCGTCCTCCACGGGGCCGGTGCCGATGATGCTCCACCCCTCGCGCGGGTCGGTTCCGGCATCCAGCCAGAACGCCGCCCCGGCATCGTCGAACAGGTGCGCGAAGAGAGAGCCGACGTCGGAACGGTGCGCGTCCACCGGACGCGCCACGACGTGTGCGGTGAGGGGAAGCGGTGCGGGCACCTTCACAGCGTATGGCTCCGCCGCAGGCTTTACGCTCGTGGGGTGAACGACATCGTGCTCTGGGTCATCGAGGCCGTTCAGGCCGTCGATCCTGTGCTGCGCACGGTGCTGGCCGGTCTGGCGATCATGCTCGAGACGAGCATCCTGATCGGCCTGGTCGTGCCGGGCGACACGGTCGTACTCGTCGCGGCGATCGGCGTCGACGGCTGGGTGGAGGGCATCGCCCTGGGCGTGACCGTGGTGATCGGCGCGCTGATCGGCGAGTCGATCGGATTCTGGCTCGGCACGTGGGCGGGTCCGTACATCCGCGCGTCGTGGCTGGGGCGCCGGATCGGCGAGGAGCAGTGGCGGCGATCGGAGCGGTACCTGCGTCGACGTGGTGGGGTGGCGATCTTCCTCTCCCGGTTCCTGCCCGTGCTGCACTCCCTCGTTCCGCTGACGGTCGGCATGAGCGGATACGCATATCGCCGGTTCATCGCCTGGACGCTGCCCGCCTGTGTGCTGTGGGCCGCGCTGTACGTGGGTGTCGCAGCGACCGCGGCGGGCAGCTACCCCGAGCTGTCGGAGAGGGTGCACTACGCCGGGTACGTGTTCGTCGGCGTGATCGTCGTGCTGCTCCTGGTGCTGCTCGTCGGCAAGAAGCTGCTCGCCCGCCGCGAGGAGCGCCACATGCTCCGGATCAGCGACACCGATGAGGGCGGGCAGCAGAGCGGACAGTGACCGTCGCGTGCGAAGCGTGAAAGACTGGAGCCGATGACTCCTGCGTCACCGGCCAAGATCCACTGGTTCGCCCGCCTCGAACACCGCCTCCACGTCTGGCGCGAGCGCCGCGCTCGCCGACGAGGACGTTCGGCGACCGTCGTCCCGTTCCCCGGCTACGGCAGCACCGGCTGGGTGCGCGTCGTCGGTCGGGCGCTGATCGTCCCGACGCCGCGGAAGAACGCTCGCGGGGAGGGCGGCGTGCGCGGGTGGCGTTCGTTCGTCAGCATCCCCGTCAGCTTCGCCTCCGTCGTCGTCGAGATCGGCGGGCGCACGCACACGGTCGTCGCCGACCGCGGCGGGGTTATCGACTCCGTCATCGAAGCGGAGCTGCCGCCGGGCTGGCAGACCTTCTCGATGTCGGTCGAGGGAGAGGAACCGGTCGACGCCACCGCGTTCATCGTCGATGAGAGCGTCGACTTCGGCGTGGTCTCCGATGTCGACGACACCGTGATGGTCACCGCGCTGCCACGGCCGTTCATCGCCGCGTGGAACTCGTTCGTCGTCGACGAGCACGCCCGCACTCCCGTGCCCGGGATGGCGGTGCTGCTCGAGCAGCTGCGGCGGGACAACCCCGGCTCGCCGATGATCTACCTGTCCACGGGCGCGTGGAACGTCGCTCCCACGCTCACCCGCTTCCTCAGCCGTCACCTCTTCCCCGCCGGAGCGATGCTGCTCACCGACTGGGGGCCCACGCACGACCGCTGGTTCCGCAGCGGCCAGGCGCACAAGACGGGCAACCTGCGCCGGCTGGCGGAGGAGTTCCCGAACGTGCGCTGGCTGCTGATCGGCGACGACGGCCAGCACGACGAGGCCATCTACTCGCAGTTCCTCGAAGAGCACCCCTCCTCCGTCGCGGCTGTCGCGATCCGGCGCCTGCTGCCGGCCGAGGCTGTGCTCGCCGGCGGGCGCGCCTCGGGCGAACACGCCGAAGGCAGCGTGCCGTGGGTGAGCGCCGAGGACGGCGCGGGGCTGCGCGAGCGGCTCACCGAGGTCGGCATCCTGGCGGAATGAGCAGCTCGCTCACGCGCACCGAGTGGACGGCCCGTGCGCAGACGCACGCCGAGCGGGCCGACGCCCTGACCGCGGCGCATCGCGCGCGGCAGCAGCGCGGCGAGAAGCATCCCGTCGAGGACTTCCTCTTCACCTACTACTCGTACAAGCCCGCGCAGCTGCGGCGGTGGCATCCGGGTGCCGGTGTGACGCTTCAGGATGCCGGGGAGCGCGCCGAATGGCGCTGGTACTCCCCCGGCGTCGAGCCAGGCGGATACGCCCCGGATGCGGAAGCGTTCCGCGGCGAGAAGCCTCAACTGGCGTCTCTCGTGGAGCGGATGCTGCGGCTCACCGCCGCCCGCCCCGGCCAGTTCGGATGCTTCGGGCTGCACGAGTGGGCGATGGTCTACCGCACGGACGAGCACCGGCACGCCGTGCCGCTGCGCCTCGGCGGCGCCGGGACGGACGCCGTCGTCGAGGCCGCCGAGCTGCGCTGCACGCACTTCGACGCGTTCCGCTTCTTCACCGACGATGCCGTGCCGCGCAACCGGGTGCCGTTGACCCGGGAGAGTCAGCCCGATCTCGAGCAGCCCGGCTGTCTGCACGCGGGGATGGACGTGTACAAGTGGGCGGTCAAGCTCGGCCCGCTCGTTCCCGGTGAGCTGCTGCTGGATGCCTTCGAGCTCGCCTCCGACATCCGCCTGCTCGACATGGAGGCCGCGCCCTACGACCTGTCAGCGTGGGGCGTCCGGCCCGTGCGGATCGAGACGGCCGAGGGCAAGGCCGAGTACGTCCGCCGGCAGCGTGTGTTCGCCGAGCGCGGCAACCTGCTGCGCGAGGCTCTGCTGACGGCGTGGCTCGGTCGCGATCAGCGGCCCTCAGACGGCCGCGATGAGCCGTCGTCTGCCGGTCGCGCTCGGCGGTCGTCTGCCCGTCGCGACTAGCGGTCGTCTGCCAGCTGCATCCGCAGTCGCATGACGTGCTCGGCGGCGTCCCGCAGGCGGTCGGGGCTGAGTCTCCCGTCGTCGACGGCGCCCACGATCCCGGAGACCATCTGGGGCGCGGTCTGCGCCGTCGACCCGGCGACCATGAGCACCATGTCGTTGCCCGCCTGCAGTGCCGTCACGGCGTTCGCCACGGGATCCTGGTACTCGGCGATGCCCGATCCGCTGAGCATGCCCAGGTCGTCGGTGATCATCACCCCGTCGAAGCCCAGCTCATCCCTCGCGATCTCATGCCAGCGGGCCGACAGCGACGCGGGGGCCGGATCGACGGCCGTGTACGCCAGGTGCCCGAACATGAGCAGCTCCGCGCCGGCGTCGATGCCCGCGACGAACGGGCGCGACTCGCCCGACTGCCACTGCTGCAGGGTCATCGCGGTCGTGGGGATGCTGTGGTGGGAGTCGCCGGGCGCTGCACCGTGACCCGGAAAGTGCTTCAGCGTCGAGAGCACCACGCCCTCCTCGCCGTCGACGGCGGCCGTCACCCGTGTCGACGCGGAGCCGGGGTCGGGGCCCAGCGCCCGAGAGGCGATGAAGGACGAGGCGTCGGCCGGCACGTCGGCGACGATCCCGAAGTTCACGTTCGCACCCGTCTCGGCGATGAGGGCGGCACGCTGGGCGAACACCTGCTCGGTGCGTGCCGCATCGAGTCCGTGCAGGCCCCGCCCGCCCGGCAGCGTGTCCCACGGCAGGCGCCGCACGACGCCGCCCTCCTCGTCGATCGCGATGAGCGGAGGCAGCCCGGGGTCGAGGGTGAGCGCATCGCTCAGCGCTCTGACCTGAGATGCGTCAGCGCCGATGTTCCCGCCCATCAGGATGAATCCGCCCAGAGGCGCGCCCTGCGGTGCCGACTGCATGTATGCGCGCAGGGCGGCGGGGTCGGTGCCGGAGATGTGCCCCATCACGACGCTGGCGGCCTGCTCGGTGATGCTCATCGCCGCGACCGCGTCGACGGCCGGATCCCGCGACGGGCGGGGTTCGGGCGACGGCACGACGGTGGGACCATCGGGGCTCGCGGGGCTCGATGCTGCGGGCGCGGCGGGAGTGCACGCGGCCAGCAGGCACACGGCCAGGGCAGCGGCGAGGGCACCACGGATCGCTCGAGCACGCATGGTGTCGACGGTACTCGGCCACTCCGACCGTCGGCTGTGCGAGGCCGTGGCGTGGACGTCGACGTCGACGTCGGCGGATTGCTACCCTGGTGCTGACGTGACCGGCGGGACGACCCGACGGAGTGATCGCAGGTGGGGACGGCCCCGCAGATTCGGTTCGCACCGTGACCCGCTCCGCTCTCACTCGCACCGTTCTCACGCGCACCGCGGTCGTGCGGCTGCTGCTCGGCTGGGCCTCCTTCGGCGTTCTGCTCGCTTTCGCACCGGTGCTGCGGAATCGGCTGCCGTCGCCGCTGCTCTGGTTGATCCTGGCCGCGATCGTCGCTGTCATCATCGTGTGCGCCTTCGGCGTCGTCACCGAAGCCGAACACCTCGCGCACCGGCTCGGCGACCCGTACGGAACGCTCGTGCTCACCCTGTCGATCGCGGCCATCGAGGTGATCCTCATCTCGGCGGTCATGCTCGGCCCCGGCGAGCATCAGACGATCGCGCGCGACTCGGTGATGGCCGTGTCGATGATCATCATGAATCTCGTCGTCGGCGTCGCCCTGATCGTCGGCGGACTGCGGCATCGCGGTCTGCGCGCGAACCGCGACGGAGTGTCCGCTTATCTCGCGATGCTGATCGTGCTGCTGGCGGTCGCGTTCGCGTTCCCCGCGTTCCTCGGCGAGAGCGGATCGTACGCCCCAGCCGCGGCGATCGCCATGATCGTGCTCGTCGTGCTGCTCTACGCGTTCTTCCTGCAGAGGCAGATGGGGCCGCAGAAGACGGACTTTCAGGAGCCGGGGGCTCGCTTGAATGCGGGTGCAGGGCCCTCTCACGCCTCGGTGCGAACCGTGCTGACCGCGCACCGGCGCGAGCTCGTCGCCCGCACGCTGCTGCTGCTCGCGCTCGTGCTGCCGATCGTGCTGCTCTCGCACGACATGGCCAGGCTGCTCGATGCCGGCCTCGACCACCTCGGTGCTCCGGTGGCGCTCTCGGGCATCCTGATCGCGATGATCGTCTTCCTGCCCGAGACGATCACCACCGTGCGCGCGGCCCTGGTCGGCGAGATGCAGCGGGTGAGCAACCTGTGTCACGGTGCTCTCGTCTCGACCGCCGGTCTCACCATCCCCGCCGTGCTGACGATCGGCCTCGTCACCGGCGAGAGGGTGGTGCTCGCCGAGAGCCCGATGAACCTGCTGCTGCTGGGTCTCACTCTGCTGCTGACCATGGCGACCTTCTCCGCACGGCGGGTGAATCCCGTGCACGGCGCCGCGCACCTGCTGCTGTTCGTGGTCTACGGGATCAGCGTGTTCGTCTGACCCCCGTCGAGGGCGTTGGTCGGCTACTGTCTCAGTGCACGACGCCGGCTGCTATGTGGTGATCAGCTCCCAGTCAGGCAGGCTGCTGGTGACCGTCCCCTCCGCGGCATCCGGCCCGGCTGTGGTGACGGAGATCGACACCCGCGCGGGACAGTACGTGACTCCGACACTATTTCCGGCAGCGGCGACGACGATGAAGCCATCGTCCTGAAGCTGTGTGACCGTCGTGCACAGCGGACAGTCGCCGGTGCATTCGGGGGTGCGACGCCCCGCCGAGACGTTTATGATCCGTCCACGCTCGCCGAGCATCTCTGCGGCTTTGCGCATGCCCAGAGACAGCCTGCCGACCGTGGCGGTCTTGTCCCGGCCGAGGGCCTTGACACTGAGCACTTCGGTGAACGGTGAGCTGTGCGCAAGGAGTATGGCCGCCACTGCGGTTCCGTGGCCGTGCTCGTCGCGAACTCCCTCGCCGGTCAGGTCCACCTGTTCCAGAACCTTGCCCACGAGAGGAGGATAGTCGTCGCAGACGCCGGTGTCGACGACGGCGATGGTGATGCGGGAATCCGACCACGGTGCCGTCTCTACCCATTCGGGTCTGACAGGTCTGCTGCGCCACCGCCCGTCCGCTGAACGCAGAAAGTCCATCGTCAAGGATGTGCCGAGCGCCTCCACCGGGTCGTCGGCGCCGAACCCGGTGCCGAGGAGGGCGGCGTCACCTCTGTTCATCAGGTTTCTCCGTCGGCTCATCATCCCCCGCTGCGCGTGGCGGGGCCGTCGATCCTCCGTCTGACGTTCCTGCGGTTGCGACGGCGGTGGCGCCGACACCGAGCAGAGCTCCCAGAATTCCGATGCCGGCTTCTGCGCTGATGATCCGAGTCGACATGAGCGCAGCTATCACACCCACGCCGAACAGCACGATGACCAATCTGCCCCAGTTCTTCAGCACGAACGGGATGGTCACCGGCGTCGAGGCCGCGTTGCCTGTTGCGGTGCCGATGATCACTTCCCTCGTCAGTGATTCCGTCAGACCTTCCACCGTGGCCTTGACTGTGTAGCGTCCCGCCTTCGTGAACGTTGTCGTGAACGTATCGCCGCCCTGCGACGACGGCGTGGCCCCGACGGCGCCCCAATTGATCGTCTTTCCACTTTCGACTCCGACAAGGCCGAACAACAGCTCTTCATTCGGGGCACCCGACGTGGGCCCCTTGATGCGGGCGTCATCACCGAGCCCACGGGCAACCTCGTCAGACGTCGTTGCGACGGTCTGGCCTTTCCTCACTGCGGTCGCGATCACATTCAGGGCCCGGCGGTGGTAGAGATGCGCGAACACGAGCGCCACGACGATCACGAGGATCGCCGCGACCACGAAGATGATGGCCATGTAGTAATTCGACAGCGCGATATTCACCGCGGTAGATGCAGGGTCGAATGGTGTACTGCTCGGTTCCGGTGTCTCCATTGCGCACTCCCCAGTGTCCCAATGCGGCGGCAGCCCGCCCCCAGGCGATGCTTTGTCACACAGTGGCACCCCTGAGGTCCCGCGTTAATGGCCAGATGATCCGTTGAGCCTGATGGCCGTTTTCCGCAGCGACCTGTCGTGCACGGGGCGGAGGACGCAGGCTGCGGCGAAGGGCACGAGCGCCTGCGCAGCCCGCTTAGGCTGATCCGCCGCGGACAAGAAGAAAGTCCCACGATCACTCGCGGGACTTCTTATCGGTGGACCTGAGGGGACTCGAACCCCTGACCCCCTGCATGCCATGCAGGTGCGCTACCAGCTGCGCCACAGGCCCGGATGGTCTCGCTTAGTACCAAGAACCCCCGGAATCAGGCCCTTCGGCTTCACTCCAGTGGTGATGGGCACCAGCATACGCGATCGGTCTTCGAGGGTTCTGGATGGTGCTCGAGGGCTCTCGAGGTATCTGAACCGTCCAGTAAATGACTATCACTCGATTTCCGCGACGCCGCATGAGGTAGCGAGTCGGCCGCGGCACTCGTCCGGGGCGGCCAGGTCGGGGCCTACTAGTGGGCCGACCCCGAAGACCTTAAGGCAGTCGTGGGCGACGTCGTATAGGTCGTTCGCCCAACTCACGCGACTAGCTGCTGTCCTCCTCGGCGAGCTAGTCGCCGTCTTCGACGTGGCCTCGGATCGGATCCCTACCCGGGCACTTGTCTTAGACCGGTGACAATCGTCTCGCTGAGGGGCCGCCGATCGAGAGCTCGAGCATCTCCTGCGCACTCGACTCGCCGTGGCTTGCGCTTGCGCAATTCCGAGGCCTTAGGGTGCACACATGGATCCCAGCTTGGCGCTTCTACTGGCGGTTCTCGGCGTCGTGGTGGCAATAGTCGCGGCCGCAGGCACATGGGCGGGAGTCTTGCGAAGGCCACCGAGACGCCGAGTGCAGTACTACATCGACCGGAGTATGCGTTTCCTTCCTGACATTCCTGCCGGGGATATCGTTGCGGCCCGCCTGGGTTTGCAGGGGAAGCAGGACGTAGCGATCACGGTGGTCCGATTTGCCAATACCGGCCGCGTTTCGCTGCCGCCGAGCGAGTGGGATGGACCGTTGGAGATCCGGTGCTCTGGTCAGCGCGTGCTCTCGGCGCGACAAAGTAATGCAAGCCCGTCTGGTCTAGAAGTCGGTCTGAGGGTCGACCGTGATCGTGTGTTGGTGGACCCGTTTCTGCTCAACTCGCGCGATCTCGTCGAGATCGAGTTGACTACCGAGAAGTCGCCGGAGGTGAGCGTTCATGCACGAATCAAGGACGTCAGGCGCGTTGCCCGAAAGCGGTATGTCTACCCGCCGGGCACTGGCATTGATGGGGCGCTGATGACCGGGGACAAGATCGTGTACTTCGTCGGCTTCCCAGCCATGCTCATTCTCTTCTTGGTCTTGGGACTGACTCAGGGAACAGCTGAGGCTCAGTTGCTCTCCGTCATATGGGTCCTCGCGCTTACGATCGCGATCTATGGGTTCCTAATCTGGGCCATCACGCAGAGCAGGACGTGGCGGCCCCGTTGACCTGCTGAGTCTGGCGAGGTGCTGAGACGCTATATGAATGCTCTGTTTCGGGGCTCGCCCGTCCTGAAAGGACACTAATGCCACTTCCAGAGCCGGTGCGGGCCGAGGTCACAGAGTACGCAAAGCAGGATCTTGCCGGAGACATCTACCAGCACGTGGAGTTCTTCAGCTTCGTTAGCGATGTGGAACTCCGCCAGCGGATCGGGCAAGAGTTTTTTGCAGCTAGATACCTCTACAAGCTCTGGGAGGGTCTGCGGATTGGCGAACCATGGGCGGAACAATCGCAAGTCCAACTCCAGGTTCAGCAGTACGCCTCCATCTACGAGGCCTTGATCCACCATCTGTTGTTCACCGAGGCAGCCGACGAGCCGGAGGTTCGACGGCTCTTCGAGTACAGAGCGCTCGTCGAGAGACCGTTGCCTGGTTACATCATGGAGAAGGTTCGAAAGCTCGATGCGGCGGACGCTGATGACATCGTGGGGGCGGTGCTAGCGACGAAACGCACCCAAGAGTCGAAGATTCGTTTCGACAGCAAGGTCGCGGCGGCAGTACAGCTAGGCATCGTTGATGAGGCCTTGGGTAAGGAGATTGTCGGCTTCTACTCCGCCCGAAACTACATCCACATTCACGCGGAGCTTCGGCAGGGCGATCTCGAGTGGCAAGTCTCGTTCGCTCGCGACGCGTACAGGCGATTGCGGCCATTCAAGACGCAGGTGAGCAACTGGCTCGAGAGGAGAAGTCACGAATGACTCAAGTCCAGGGCTGAAGGTTAGATGCCGGGGATGGCCAGCGGTGCGCCAACGCCTAGACGGCTGCGAGCGCGCGTGAGGGCGTTGACGATGCTGGCAAGTAGGCGAAGCTCTGTGGGACCGCGGGCGTCGGGTCAAGGTCGGCGAGGGCGACGGGGTCCGTCAGTCGTTCCGCCTCCCCGACGACAATGGCCACTGCGGTCGCGGCCCCTTGGTAGTACTCGAAGAATGCGTCGCGCTCGATGATGCCGACGGACCCGTACCTGTCCCAGATGTCCTGAGGCGTCCCTTGCACGATCTCATCGACAGAGAAGTGACCAATCACCTTGCTGACCGGAGCCGTCGCATAGACCCAGACGGTGTCGATGTCGTCCGCAAGCCTGCGCTTGCGGAACTCGACGAGCTTGCGACCGTCCATGATGGCGTCGGCGTAGCGCTCATGAATCGCCATCAGGGCCACGCGTTGAGCTGCTGTTCCACCCATGCGATTCCCTCCGGGTTCTTGACTCGCGTCACGGACTGAGGCCAGGTAGTTACGACACTATGCGCCCGCAACTCATCAACCGGCCAAGGCGGGACGATGAAACGGTCGTGTCGAAACAGGATGGTCAGTACGGCGCTGCCATCGTTATGCAGGTCTGCGACATCCTCCTCCGAGTACACCGTGCGCTTGAAAGACAGCTCGATGGTCTCGATAGGGTCCTGCGACTTGTGCGACCGTTCGGCGACTCCAAGGGCAACGACCGCACCGTCACCCTTGAGGCCGCCCTGGCTCCGATAGAACAGGAGCGTCGAGCCGGGCGGAATGTGATTGGTGGGGCTTCGGCAGAGATAGGCCTTCTTGATCGCGTTGCCATGCGCCTTGGGTTCAGGGTCGGCGCCTGATATGGGTACGGCTCCAGAAGGCCCGAACACCTCCGCGTCGGGGAACAAGTCTTCGTACCACTTCGGGATGATGGGGATGACGAAGATGGGCTGACCCGCGCGGATTGCCTCCGGCCCGTACGCGATATGGTGCGGCAGTCCCTCGAGGTCAGAGCCGGCCGGCGGATCGAGAGTCTTCAGCCACACCTGCTCGTCGGGGTGGTTCTGGTCCTTGACGCCGACCTGGATGAAACCGAAGTCGGTCAGGAACTCCTGCAGACGGTCTTGGCTCGCGTCCACTTCGACAAACATGTCGCTCGGCCGACCGTACTCGTTGGCAGCCCACCGTAGGACCGCCTTCAACAGCAACTCACCCAGACGGCGGCCCGCCGCGAAGTCGGCGACCTTGAACGTGGACAGCTTGATGGCGTCTTTGCCCACCGCAACCGGATGGGAGTCGCGCATCTTGACGATGGCGAGAGCCTCGTACCTCCCGTCGGCACCGCGCACCATCCATGCACGTCGCGACGCCGACTCCGCCTTGACCTTGGCAATCCACCCGTCGAAGTCAGCGTATGTCGCACGGAGGCTGTTGAAAATGGGTTCGCTGGCGTCGAGTTCGTAGGTGTTCAGCGCTTCGACCGACGGCGGCGGAGGAGGAGCACCGGGGTGCCACGTCTCCAACTGCGCGGCGGCGTCGTCAGGCCGAAGCACCCTCGACTCATGTCCGAGCCGAGCTGCTCGCTTGCGCAGCTTCGAGTCGTTCGTGACGAGGAAGTGCACCGCTCCGATGTCGAGCGCGGCAAGGATTCGCGAGTCCCTGTCGTCGTTGGGGGAACGCGGCGCAGGGAAGACATCGAGAACGTGCTGCGGTACGGCAACCTCATGGAGCGCCGGGTACTTGGCGTACGCCGCGATGTTCTGCTCGCGGTGGACGCTGTCGGACGTTTCCTTGAAGTCATCGAGCGTCGCAGGATGGACGTAGACCTTATGCCCGTGTTCGCCGGCGATGCGAAGGAACGTGCTGACAACCGGCTGCAGTTCTTCGAGCCGCCCGTTGAAAGGCTCGGCTGTAATGACGACGTTGGAGTCGATGAGAAAGGACATCTGCGTCTGCATCGAAGCCTCCTTGGGCCGATGCTATGGGAACTCTGTGTCGTCGAGCCTTCTCCCCGCGGCGGCGGCGTGTACTCGATAGCAGACAGCCTGCCTCCCACGCGCTCCGGTTCGAAGCACTCGACATGCAGTGCGGTGATGTCGCCATCCTCCATCGACCCGTCGACGAGATCGCATGCGCCTCTATTGCCGTGGCGAATCTGTCGCAAGTCCGCTACTCAATCCGACCTAGCACCGTCCGTGAGCCGGGCGCCGTGCGCCCGCAAGCCGGTGGTTCAGCGGTCGGCTCGGGGCGCGCCACCCCGATCGCCACCGTTGGGTCGACCTTCAGCCGTGATGCTCAGATGACCTGCCCGCGGGAATGCCCGATGATCGCCACTCAAACGGGCACCGAGTCAGTCAACGCGGCTTTACCGCCGCGGCGCGATAGTTCACGGGTGTCTCCGGCGGTCGCGCCGTGAGCTTCTCGTCGCGGTAGCGCCGTTCGTGCGCGCGCAGCCTCAGCAACCGAACGACCGTGATTGGTCCATTGACTGCAAACTTGAGCGCATTCCAGAGGCACAGCAGCACGAGCAGATTGATCCACCCCGGGGCGCCGCCGGCAACCCACTGCGCGAGTGCGGCGGCGATCACGATGTAGACGACGGCAAGGAGCATCGCGGGCACGCCCCACTTGAGTCCGCGGCGGGTGTGTGTGGCGCGGATCAGGATGTTCGTTGGCATGCTCTGCTGGAGGAACGCGTAGATGCGACTCACGAATGCGATCAGCAGTTGGAACATTGGCCAGGCCCCTCCTTCAGGCGTGGAGCTTTCGTGTTGCGCTCAGGGTACGCCCGCCTTTCGGCGACGGGTAGGACCATCGACTACAGGCTGTGGACGGGCCGCAAGCGGGCTGGCGCCCGTTGCGGCTGTGCAGGAGCGGCATCCTGGGACAGCCAGATCGCGCGATCACGCGCCGCTGCTGCGGCCGCAGCATCCATTCGCTGGTTTGGAGATGTAGCGGGAGCGCCGAGCGCGTCATCATCGAAAACGCCGTACCGGTCACGGTAAGCGGCGACGATGCTCGCCTGGTGGCGCCAGGAACCTGCTCGCGCCGCGTCGACGGGAACGCGCCCGAGCGGTGCAATCCAACTCGCTCGCGTCATCAACGCGTTCTCGACCAACGCCATGGCGCGCTCTTCGATGAGATGTGCCCGTTCGTCGAGGGCGCGCCGCATGTCGGCATCCATCTGCCCCATCGCAGCGGGCACGAGACCGGCGATCAACCGGCGACCGCTCCCCCGCGAGCTGCCACTCGACGGCTGAGCGAGAACTCGCTCGAGGCGTTCGTGGAGCACGGCCGCGGCATCCTGAGCATCTTCGAATCCACGCGCAGCCGCGATGCGTGGGAGCACCGCGTCGACGTTGTACCCCCGCGCTTCGGCGCGTCGAAGGCCGGCAGTCAGTGCACCGAAGGCGTCCGAAGCGATCGCGGCCTCGGCCATTGCGGCTGGAAGTCCACAGTCGTGGATGAGGTTCGTCCACCGTGGCCGCTGTGCGGACGACGCGATCGTCTCGTACTCGGCAGCGAGTTGCGCGATCGATCCGCAACTCTCCTGCTCGGCGATGAGCGTCTCGTGCGCCGACAGCTCGGCTCCCACATGTCCGAGCACGCCCACAAGGACGTCGCGGGACGTCGCATCCGGACGACTACCGGGATGATGCGCGGAGTGATTGTCGTCGGGACGAGATGTGACCACGTAGGCAGTGTTCGAGGCTCTCCCCCGCGTCATCGCAACGTACAGGTTCTCGCGCGTTGTTCCAGCCTCGACGACTGCATGCGCGGTGTCGGTCGTGATGCCCTGAGCCCGGTAGGCGGTCACCGCGTAGCCGAGGTCGACATTCTCAGTCACATACTCGGCAGGCAGCCAGAGTGGTCGACCCCCGATGCGGTCAGTGTTTCGCACGCGCAACGAACCATCGCGACGAATCGCGACGACCTGCCACCGCGATCCGTTGCGCACCCAGTTGCTCCCCGATCGCAGTCGGCGGTCGTTCTTCCGGGTGATGACGACGTCGCCGACGGATGCTGCCACGTCATCGCGCAGCGGCGCTTCGGCGCTGGCGTCCACGACTCCGGAGAGGACCAGCTCGGCGCGCGCACGTCGGTTGAGTGCACCGACCGCTTCCCCCGTGTCGGCGACAAGCACTGACGACATGCCGGAGGCCATGTCTCGTAGCCACGCGCTGTAGGCCGCATCGGTCATTGCATCGGGATCGCCGCCAAGGATCCTGTCGTGCGCGCCGTACGCATCCAGGGCATGCAGTTGCCCATCGCGGAGGTCGAGGGATGCGTCCTTCTCCCACGCGTGTTGGAAGCGATGGACGTCTGCGAGCTCGGGAGCATCGGGGCGTGCGTCGACCAGCATCCGGAACGCGCCGCCCGCATCGACCGACTGCAATTGCGCCCAGTCCCCCACCAGGAGGACCTTCGCACCCGCGTGCATCGCGACAGTGCAGATGCGATCGAGGGTCAGCGTGCCGGCGAGGGATGCTTCGTCGATGATGACGAGCTGGCTGGCGCGCACCGACGCGTGCCCTTGGCGATTGTCGAGCAACCACTTGGCCGTGTTCTCAGTGGCGATACCGAGGTCGTCGGCAAGTTCGCGAGCGGCGGCAGCGGAAGGCGCGAGACCGATGACCGAGCCACGCCCGTGCTCGTGCTCCCACGCGAGCCGAAGGGCATGCATCGCCGTCGTCTTACCGGCACCGGCCGGGCCGATCAAGACATCGAGCTTGCGCGATGAGGTTGCGATCGAATGCAGGGCGTTGCGCTGATCCTCCCCGAGGACGATCTCGTGATTGCGGCGCGCTCGTTCGGCGTGCTCGAGGGTTGCAGCGCCGACGACCGGTCCGGCGGTTGATTGCGACGCGGCGAGCAGTCGCTCCTCCGCATCCAGGAGAGTGATCGACGAGTAGCGCTCGGAGTTCCTCGGACGGAAGACGCTCGTGCCATCCTCACGTCGGAACTCGGCGGGCGAGAGTGCAAGTTCGGGCGGGGTGAGCCGGACGGACCGTTGCTCCGCGGCATCCGTGATCATGCCCACGATCGCCTCCCGGTCTTCGGTTGCGATGAAGCGCCACCCCATCGTCTGCCGTGCGGCTTCGGCGTACAGGTTCCAGTGACTCCAAGTGGACCGGCGCTCGCTCGCGGCGTCGACCACGCGCGCCGCGAGTTGGTTCAGGATGCTGTGCGGCACGTCCTCCGCGCGCAATGGCATCGTGGCAGCTGAGTCTCGAATCACGTCTCGCGCCCATGTTGTCGCGTCGCGGCCGAGCAGTCGACTGGCGCGGATGCGCCACTCGTGCGTGAGTGCCGCGAGCGATCGGAGTTGCTTTTCGGGGCGAGTCGACAGCGTCGCCTGCTGGCGTAGCCGGATGACCGTGACGTTCGACGGCGTGCGCCCATGCGCAGCGATGTACTCGTCGATGAGCCGATCCTTCTCAATGTCGATGTGACGCGAGCGCGACGAGAACTCGGCTACGAGATCCCCGGGAACCCTTGCGATCGCCCAGACGGGGTTGCGATCGGCTTCGCGCTCCCGCCGCTCCCACCCGACGCCGAGCGCACGCGTCAGGTGGTCAGCGAACACCGCATTGTGCAACTCAGAGAGCGCCACTGTCGCCGCGTGCAGTGGTCTACCGTCAAGCGAGCGCCACTTACCGTCGAACACCGTGCGCACCTTGTTGCTCACCACGACGTGCGTGTGCAACTGCGGATCGCCCGCGCGCGAGTCGAAGTGATCGAAGGCCGCGGCGATCAACCCCGTGACGTCGACTTGAGCAACGGCACCGTTGCGTGCTGATTCGCCCGCGCGCGTCGCGGCAAGTTCGCGCTCCATGAAGGCGAGCACGTCGTCGATCGCGTTGTGATGTGCTTCAGCGATCTTCGCTTGGGTGCCGGCGTCGGCGATCGCCCAGAGGACGGAGGCCGACTTGGGCAACGAGAAGGTGAAGTCGTAGCCGGCCACGGCGCGGCGGCGGGTCTGCTGCGAGGTTGTCGACCCGGATGAGATCACGCCATCCGGCCGGGATTCGGAGGCCGCGTACGCGGGATACGCCCGCCCGAGAGGAGCACCAGTGCCGGGGTCTCGCCCCATCCCCAGCAGCAGCTCGAGTTGGGCTTCAGAGACCCGCGATCCCGCGTCGAGCTGCCCGCCGGCAAGAGCCGGCAGGCCGCTCCCGAGCCACCGCCCAGGTGGCGTCCCCGCCTCAGCGTAGTAGCGGGTCAGCGGAGTGGAAAGCGGCCGTTCCCCATCAGCCGCCGCAACCGTGCGGAGGAGGTACTTGTAACCATCCCCGGCGCTCATCACCCGCATCGACACCGACACCCCGGCACCGCCTCTCCTCTGCCTGAGAGGTGCGCCGTCGTGCCCGCGTCAGCGTGCACGGCCCTCGATCTGCAAGACGTGTGGGCCCTCGTGCTCGCTAGGCCTGTCGCCGGGCCATCCGCGCTGGGCCCGGTCGAGAGAGACGCCTGAACAAGCAGAGCGCTCCCCGAACTTGCTAGGGCGACTGACGAGCAAGCGGCCGGCCACGTTAGGCGATGGCCGATATTGACCCCTATGTCAGCTCGTAACGGGTTCCTCGGGCAGTCACCCGGACTGGGTGGATTAGAACTGTGCGAGCAGCTCTTGCATGGTGGTGATCTCTGCGGTCTGTGTCTCGGCGATGGTCTGCGCAGCTCGACCGCGTCCTGGATCTGGCCGTTGTCGACGTCGTCTTGCGCCATCGTGATGGCGCCCTCGTGGTGCATCGTCATCTGCTCGAGGAACAGGCGGGACGCGTCGGCGCCGGTCGCCGCTTCGTCGGCCTGCATGTCCTCGTCGCTCATCATGCCGCCGCGTGGTCCATGCCATCCATGGGCCCGGTAGCGGTGGGGGCGCCCCATTCTTCCAGCCATCCCTGCAGCTGGTCGATCCCGGGCCGAGGTCCAGCCGCCGCAGCAGCTGAGCGTTGAGGGCGACCCGATTGTGGACAGCGATATCAGGATCGCACTTGCCGACATCGGGCAACACAAAATCGACCGAGTGAGCGGGCGATGAAGATCGTTCCAACATCATGAGAGTGCACGACAAGTCCTTCGGCACGCGGTCCGTGTGAGACAGGCTAGATCTCGGCGAGAAGGTCTTTCATGTAGCTCATTTCGCTCTGCTGACTGCGCACGATGTTGCCCGCGAGGGTAGTCACAACGTCGTTGCTGGACCGTTCCAGTACCGCTTGGGCCATCTCGACCCCGCCTGCGTGGTGCGCGATCATCAGCTCGAGGAATAACTTGTCGGCGTCTTCCCCGTTGGCGGCCTTCAGCGCGTCAATCTGCTCCGGGGTAGCGAAACCTGGCATATCCATGCCCGTCATCGGTGCGGTTCCCATCTCATGGGGGCCGCCGCCCTGGGTCGGCTGCATCATCCACGTCATCGGTGGTTCCGTCGAGGCCTGCGCCAGACCCCACACATTCAGCCAGCCGTACATCTGGCCGGCTTGCTGGCCCTGGGCGGTGGCGATGTCGTAGGCGAGCGTGCGGATGGCCTCGTTCTGGGTGCTGTCACGGATGATCAGAGCCATCTCGACCGCTTGCTGGTGATGAGTTTGCATGTCACGGGCGAAACCTGCCTCCGCGCTGTCTGTCGATGGCGTCTGGGCGGCGGACGGCACCATCAGGCGTCCCATCAGAAACCCTCCGAGTAGCAGCAGCACGCCCGCGACCAGCGCCGCAATCACCTGCCGCAAGGGCCATCTGGAGGGGGTGTCTGCGGGTTCGCTCACGCGATCCGTCCGGGGGCGTCTATGCCGCCGGTGCACGACGCGCCCGCCTCGGGGGCGTCGCCGCCTTGCCAGAACTTGTCGACGAACTCTTGCAGCCGCGGGTCGTCCACACCGTCCAACTCGACTTGATTTGCCCAGGCGGAGACGATGACGGGGGCCTGCAGGTCGGGCATGGGCGAGAGCACCGAGTATGTGGATGGCACAGATGCCTGGAGCGTTGTCAGGGCGTCCCCAGTCACCAGGTCCGGATCGTAGGTGACCCACACCGCGCCGTGCTCCTGCGCGTGCACGGCGTTCTCGTTCGGGACCGGTTCGGTGTATACGCCGCAATTGAGCCACGCCGGGGCGTGCTCGCCTCCGGCTGGAGGATTCTGCGCGTAGTCAACAGGTCCCTCGACGTGCCCTGCCGTGACGTTCGGATAAGTCTGCAACCCGGCGATCGTGATCGCCTCCGGGTTTGCTTTGGGCAGGTTGCTCGTGACCACCACAGCAATGACCAGTCCGAGCACGGCGACCGCACCGACGCTGGCGCTCACGATGCCGATGATCCGGTTCCGCTTCTCGGTGGCTTGCTGCTTTCTGTATGCGGCGAGTTTGTCTGCGCGCCGGGCCGCGCGCTGCTGCTTCACCGTGAGCTCACCGCGGGCGGCGGGAGGAACGGGCTGTGGTCCTGGGTTGCGAGGCGGCACGAAAGCGGTCCTGTCAGTGATCAAATGAGGCAGCGAGAATGACGCGACTACAACAATGGTCTACTCAGCTGAAAGGACGATGGGGCACGCCTGGTCGTGAGCGAACGCCACCCCACACCACCGTGATGTGTGCCCCGTCCCAATCGAGGGTCAGCCCGCGTTCGCCTGAACTCACGCGAGCGAGTCGATGGCGGTGTCGTTGATGTACACCTCGAAGTGCAGATGGTTGGCGGTGGATCGTCCGGTGCTGCCGACGAAACCGATGAGCTGCCCAGCGGAGACTGTCTGACCGACGCCGACCTGACGGCTCCCGTACTGCATGTGTGGATAGACCGTTCCCACCTGCTGACCGTTCAAGAGAGAGTCCACCGTGACGGTGACGCCATAACCGCCGTACTCCTCCTGGGAGACGCGGACGACACCGTCGACGGATGCGAAGACCGGTGTCCCGCCCGCGGCGACCATGTCAGTGCCCATGTGCGCTCCCCCGCGATCGCCGAACCGGTCAGTGACCGTGAACGGTCCCCCCAGCGGCCACCGCACCGCTCCGCTGCCAGGGGCCACTGTGCTGTAGTCGAAGGGCACGGAGGCGACCTCCGCCGAAGCGCGCGCCGCAGCTGCGGCAGCCGCCGCCTCCTGCGCCTTCTTCTCGTCGATTTCCCCTTGTGTCGTCGCCGAGTAACTCTCGCGGGAGAGGTCCGCGCCGGGTGCGTCTGACCCGACCACGAGGGACTGGGCGTCATCGGCAGCGACCTGCTGGAGCGTGGCGACCTCGTCTTCGATCGGTTGCCACGCACCGTACGCCGGCAGGGCGACGGTCGCGATCAGCCCGCCAACGATCACCAGGGCCGCAAGGCTGCGTGCCGCCCCGGCCGTGGCCCTCGGCGCTCGGGCTGTGCCCGCAGCCCGGTCACGACGACGGGGCCGTGCGCCGCCGGGAGGGGACGCAACAGCCCGTTCGTTCTGTCGGGTGAGTTCGGTTGTCACGGCTGGCCGCTGGTGCACGGACGGGGGGTTCTGTTCAGCCAAGCTTTCCTCCGGCGCCTCCGCACCCCGAAAGGGGGTGCTGGCTCGTCGGCGCTCAGTGTTCGGGCACGATGCGCGGTTGACCCCGTGACGACGAGCCGATAAGGCAATCCACCGGGGCAGTCCGACAGCGAGGTTCGCTTCTGGACTCTTCAACGATACCCGAATGTAACGATTTTGTCACGGCGCCGCCCGACCGCGTGCTGACCCAGAGTCCACACGCTGCAGGATGCCGGGCGAGAACTGATCCCTCAGATCAACACCCGTGGACGGCTACTTTTCGGTCCCGCGGTGTGGCGGGAAGGATACGATCGAAGGATGGACCATGACGCCCTCTGGCGCCGATCCGCGAGGTTTTATTGGTTGCCATCTCGACGACGGATGTCAGGCACGACGGCGACGGGCCTTATCGGCTGACGGATTCGCTCCTGTCCCCGAGAACGTCCTCGTCACCGTTGGGGCTGTCATCGACAGTAACGGCGCGACGCTGTCCACGGTGTCCGGGCCGTTCACGGGAGCGGAGTGGCCATGCTGTCCGATGAGCGTCCGGCTCGGCGCGGCGCGGATCTGACAGGGACCATCGGTGTGCTGGTCGGGGTATTCGCGGCGCTGCTTCCACTGATGCGTGTCGTCCGGCCCAGCAGCTGGCTGGTCGGTGCCATCGTGCTCGCCGTCGCGGTCCTGGCCGCCGGTTTCATCGTCCGCTGGTACCGGCTGCCGGCCGTCGCCGCAGGCCTCATCGAGGCATCCGTATGGGTCAGCTTCGTGATGCTCGTCTTCCTGCGCGATACGGCACTGCTGTGGGTGATCCCCACGCCCGAGACGGTCCGCGTGCTGCCCGGACTGCTGTCAACCGCCGGCGAGGAGATCGCCGGCGGAGCGGCGCCGCTCGATGCGAGCCTGGCGTTATCAATGCTCATCGTGGGCGGCACTGGCCTGCTCACGATCCTCGTCAACCACCTCGTTCTGACCGCTCGGATGCCGCTCCTGGCAGCAATCAGCCTCATCGCCGTCTCGCTCATCCCCTCGATCGTCGTACCCGGCGACGTCGATGTCATGGCCTTCGTGCTGCTGGCCGCGGCGATCTTGTCCCTGATGCGCACCGACACCCCCTCGCGAGAGGAACCTCAAGGGCGCGAGGCCACCCGAACTGCCGGCGTCCCGGCGACCGCCCTCGGCATCGGTGCCATCGCGGTGGTGGTCACCCTGGTCGCCGTGCCGCTGCTCCCCCAGCCCGTCGCGCGCGCCGGAGCGGGCACGATCGGTGGTGGCCCGGGCATCGATGCCACGCTGCAGTTGGGCGACGACCTGCGGCGCCCGCGTGAGGTGGAGGTCATGTACGTGCGGAGCAATGCGCCGACCGCGCCCTATCTGCGTGCCACCACACTCTCGCGGTTCGACGGGGACGTCTGGGAGCCCGACCGCGCGCGCACGGTGAGCCTCGACAGCGACGAGGCTTTGGGCGGCGTCGTCGTGGACGAGGAGATCCGGCTCACCGAGTACGTGACAACGGTGGAGGTGCTCGACCTCGCGTCGCCCTGGCTGCTGGTCCCCTACCCCGCGATCGCGGTCAATGGACTCGAGGGAAGTTGGTCGGCCGTCCCCTATAACCGCACGGTGCTCAGTCAGGCCGGTACTACGCAGGGCCAGAACTACGAGGTCATCACCCAGGTGCCTCGGCCCACTCTCGAGCAGATCCGCGCACGGTCGGCCCGAGACGCTGAGGAGCGGGATGCGATCAGTGCTTTGCCGCCAGACCTCGATCCGATCATCACCCAGCTCGCGGCGGAGGTCACCGCGAGCACGACGAACGACTACGACGCCCTTGTCGCTTTGCAGGCGTGGTTCCGCGGCTCGGAGTTCCGCTACTCGCTCGACGCGCCCGTCGAGGACGGGTTTGACGGGTCGGGTGCTCAGGCAGTGGCGAAGTTCCTCGAGGTCCGCGAAGGCTACTGCATCCATTTCGCGTCCGCGTTCGCGCTGATGGCCCGCACGCTCGGGATGCCCAGCCGCATCGTGGTTGGTTACCTGCCGGGAAGTGCCACGAGCGACGCGATAGAAGGCGAAACGGTCTACTCAGTCTCGAGCGACCAGTTGCATGCGTGGCCGGAGGTGCTGTTCGAGGGGATCGGCTGGGTCCCGTTCGAGCCGACGAATGGGCTCGGAATCCCGACGTCGTATTCTCCGGCCGGTTCCACTCCCGGCGCGGCGGACGACGCGCCCGACGCAACGCCGTCGCCCAGCGCGTCTTCCTCCCTCAGCCCGGAACTGTCCCCCGAAGAGCTGGATGGAGGTCAGAACGGCAGTGAAGCGGGAGCCGTCCCGGCGGCAGTGAACTTGCTGCCGTCACTGGCCGTGATCCTCGGCATCATGTTCGCTCTCGCTATTCCCGCCCTCATCCGTGAACTGCTGCGCCGGCAGCTACTCACGGCCGCCCGCAGCGGTGATGCGGCCGCGGCGTGGCGCGCGGTTCAGGACGCCGCGATCGACCTAGGCATCGACGTGCCGGCGAACGAGACGGCCCGCGCGCTTGGCACCCGCCTTGTCCGGGAGCACGGCGCCCCGGCCGCCGAGGTGGGCCAGCTCATCGGCGCGATCGAACGGGCCAGCTACGCACCGGGTAGCAATCACGCGTTCTGGCAGGGCGGTGCGATGGCGGATGCCGCAATCAGCGTCCGTAGCGGCATGCTCGGGTCGGTCAGCAACTCCCGGCGGATTGCGGCGATCCTGGTACCGCGTTCGCTGATCGTGCGGCCGGGCAGCGTCTACGCCGGTTCCGGCGCAACCGCCCGCGCTCGGTGACCGCATGGGCATGCCTCACCGATGAGTGAGTTGATCTGTCGTGCCGAGGCACCTTTTATCCCCTTCGCCATCGTCGGCAGCGGGGCGTTCAATTCTTCGCGGGGCGTGGTGGCGCATCCTCGTGATCGATGCCGTGATGTTCCTTGCCGCGCTCGAAGTTGAGCAGCCTCAGAGCGTTCGCCACAACGACGAGAGTCGAACCCTCGTGGATCAGCACGACCGCGCCGATGTTGAGTCCGGCAAAAGTGGCGATGATCAGGAGGGCGACAACCGCGAGGCTCGCAATGAGGTTCTGACGGATGATCCGGCTTGTTGCGCGGCTCAATCGCACCGCGAACGGCACGCGCCCGAGGTCGTCGCTCATGAGTGCGATATCGCAGGTTTCGAGGGCCACCGTGGACCCAGCCGCCCCCATCGCGATTCCCACGTCAGCGCGAGCCATAGCGGGCGCGTCGTTCACCCCGTCGCCGACCATCGCGATCGGCCGCTCCCGCTCGGCCAGCAGCGTGATCTGGGTCACCTTGTCTTCGGGCAGGAGCTCGCCGAGTGCGGTGTCGACCCCGACCTCGCGTCCGATGGCGTCGGCGACGCGCTGATTGTCTCCGGAGATCATGACGAGTTCTTTCACGCCGGCCGTCCGAAGCGCCCGCAATACTTGACCGGACTCCGCACGGGCGGCATCCATCACGCCGACGATCCCCAGGAATCGGTCACCACGGCGGACGATCATGATCGTCTGGCCCGCATCGAGCGCTCGGTCGTAGGCGGCTTTCAGCGACTCGGGTAGGGCGAGGCCTTGTTCTTCGAACATGCGCAGGTTGCCGACCTCTACGACGTCGCCGTCGGCCGTCGCTCGCACGCCCCGTCCGACGACCGCTGTGATGTCGGTGACTTCGGGCAGCGCCGTGCCACCCAGTTGGGGAGTCAGGTCGCGAAGGATGGCGATGGCGAGGGGATGGTCGCTGAGCGACTCCACCGCGACGAGGGTCGGCACCAGCTGGCCGCCGACCTCACCCTCGGCGGGTTCGATCGACGTGACCCGCGGCTGGCCCCAGGTCAGCGTTCCGGTCTTATCGAATGCCATGATCTTGACACGCCCGAGTGTCTCCAGCGGCGCGCCTCCCTTGACGAGGACACCCGCTCGGGCGGCGCGAGCGACACCGGCAAGCACGGCGCTCGGCGTCGCGATCGCGAGCGCGCAAGGGCTTGCCGCGACAAGCACCGTCATGGCGAGGTAGAACGCTTCAGGGAATGATTCTCCGAAGAAGGCAAGAGCGACGCCCAATGTCGCTGCGACACCGAGGATGACGGCGGGCACATACCAGCGCTGGAACCGGTCAATGAACTGCTGGGTCGGCGACTTCGCTTGGTCGGCGGTCCGGACCATCTCGATCACCTTGCTGAGCGTCGAGTCCGCAGAAGTCGCAGTGACCTCGATCTCCAGTGCACCGGGACCGTTGACGGTGCCCGCGAACACACGATTGGCAGCCGGGAGAGTGTCAGCCATCCGCAAGGCCCGGGCAGGGTCGTCAACCGGCGATTTCTCGACCGGGATCGACTCTCCGGTGACGGCGGACTGATCGACGGCCGAGACGCCCGAGACGACGAAACCATCGGAGGGGATCCGGGAGTTCGGCCGCACGACGACAACGTCGCCCACGTTGATCTGCTCGACGGGGACCTCCACCGGCTCACCACCGTCACGGCGCACCAGCGCCGTGCGGGGTGCCAGTTCGGCGAGCCCCTCGATCGACTTGCTCGCCCGACTCAGTGCGTATTCCTCGAGGGCGTGCCCGAGGCTGAACAAGAACAGGAGCACCGCGCCTTCTGCCCATTTGCCGATCGCGGCCGCGCCGATCGCGGCAACCAGCATCAGGAAGTCGACCTCGAACCTGCCCTGGCGGGTGGAGGCAATCGCACCGCGGATGGTGAAGTACCCACCGAAGAAATACGTGGCCAGGAAGAAGACCAGTGGCAGACCCACCAAGGGCAGCCCGAACGCGAACTCGGCCAACATTCCTGCGGCATAAGTGATTCCGGCGGCAATCGCAAACCACAGCTCAATGCGCGACGATCCGTGCGATGGCTCGTCTGACTTTGCTGCCGTCGATGTCGTGACTGTAGTGCTCATGAAAGGAGCATACATCACAATATTGTGATGTATAGATATTTCCGCTGTGATCTCCGACTGCTCGGGCAGAATGGTCGGCATGAAGACTTCGGCTTCGGTACACCGGGATGAGCTGCTGAGCGAAGCAGACGCCGACCGCCTGGCGGAGCTCATGCAGGCACTCGCGTCGCCTGTGCGCTTGCGCATCCTGAGTGCGCTGCGCGGTGGGGCCATCACCGTGACCGAACTGACCGCGCGGCTCGCACTCGGTCAGACAACGGTCTCCAACCACCTGCGAGTGCTCCGCCACCTGAGCCTGGTGGCCGGCGACCGCCGAGGACGCCACATCTACTACGCCCTGTTCGACAAGCACGTCGTCGAATTGCTCGACGAGGCTGTCGGGCACATTGAGCACCTCCCCACTCCGCCTGACGACCCGCTAGCTCGATCCATCGCCCCGGCACTCGCGAACGGCCACCCGGATTCATGAGGCGGACCCTGTTACTGATGAGCGGGCTTGCATGACCGCGCGCGCACGGTAGTTCTTCTTGTGATGCAACGCGACTCGACCGGGCACGAGTGCGAAACCGGCGCCGATGGTGTTCCCGCTGAAGCGGTGCCAGTCGCCGATCTCGAGCGCCAGGGCGTGCCCGAGAAGAGCACCTCGAACCCTTGTGTTTTTACAGTAATTCCTGTAAATACTAGATATGAGTCAAAAAGAGGAGAACGGCCCCGCCGACACCGACAACCCCGGCGGTGTGCCCAGAGACCAACCCGACCACCACGCCGGTCTGTGGTCAACGCTGGTTCAGCGCGCGGATGACCTGACCGGCACCGTAGGTGCCGACCATGACGACGCGTCTGCCCGCTCGGCCCTCGTGGCGTTCCTTCGCGGTGATGTCCTGGCCCACCTGGAGAGCGAGGAACGCGTACTGTACGAGGCCGTACGCGAGGCCGGCGCGCACAGTCTCGTCGACGCGCTCGAACTCGATCATCGGTGCCTTCTGAATCTGGTCGAGCAGATCGAGAAGGCCGACACCGTCATGGAAGCCGCCCTATCGTCCCGCGCCCTCGTCGTGCTCTTCGCTCTGCGGATGGAGAAGGAGGACACCATCATCCTGCCGACACTCAGAGAGGCGGGCGTGGACGTGTCAGCCCTTCTCGACCGCATGATCGTTCGGATGGCAACCGACTACGACTCCCACTTCACCTACTTCTGACCGCGGGCGACACCTGCTTAGAGAGCCTGCCGCCTCGGCGTTCGGAAGAACTCGTGCTCGTGCTGCGACGAGGCCGCGAACGCCCGGCGCATCGCCGCCTGCTCCCATGCGCCCGCCCGCACGGCTGCAAGGCCACGCACTTCGCTGCTTGCTGGGGATCTCATCCTGGCCGCTCGGTGCAATGGTGGCCGTCCACCGCAGCGAACTGGCCGTCGAGAGACCCACGAAAACCATCCATCGATGGAGTTGATCCGCTCAGCACAAACGTGGGCGGTTCGGTTCGGGCGCCCCGCGGTCTCAGTCGTCCGAGATGGGCAGACGAACCTCGATGTTGTCACCGTCAACGCGGATTGGGTACACCGCGACTGGTTCGGTCGCTGGTGGGCCTGTAGGGACTCCTGTAGTCAGGTCGAACTGGGAGCCGTGCATCCAGCACTCGACGTAGCCGCTCTCTACGTAACCTTCGGACAGCGCTACCTGACCGTGGGTGCATTCGTCACGGATCGCGTGGATTTTGCCCAGGCTGCGCGCAATGCAGAGGCCATGGCCACCGATATCAAGGTGTACCGCCGACTCGTCGTCGAGAATCAGCGCCGCGCCGGCTTTAACCCAGCCCAAGTCCTCATCCTCGTTGGATGCCGCTCCGGTCGGCTGGTCCTCAAGAGCCATTCTGAACTTCCTTCCGAACGTTATGGGCAGTGGTGACGGGCAGGCTCATAGCCGTTTCGCCACTGTCAAGACCACCACTGAGTCTTCGACTGCTTCCAGCCCGTGCGGGGCATCAGGTATGAACATCAGGTCACCAGGCGAACCGTTCCAGCTGGCGTCGTGACCAATGAGGGTCACTCGTCCATGGAGCACCTGTACGGTCGCTTCGCCCGGGTTCTCATGCTCGTGAAGCTCTGAGCCGGCACGCAGCGCGATCATCGTTTGTCGAAGGATATGTTCGTGGCCGCCGTAAATGGTATGGCCGCTGCGCCCGCTTGACGCGTTTCTGGCGATCTCCAATTGGTGGCGCATCAACGCTGGTAGGGATACTTTTTGCACGGAGCCTCTTCCGTTCGGGATGGACTGTCGGTGGCCGCATCGTCGGACTATCCGGCGCAGCAGTGTCGACTGCTAGCCACGATCTCAGCACGTCGAGGAGTTACACGCATCATCATCCTCTAAAATACCAGGATGACTGGCTCCCAGGATGGAGCGCGGCATGCTGCGCTCTCGGCATCATCGCGCCGGCGTCTTCTTGATGTGCTGACCACCGACGGCCCCATGGCTGTCTCTTATACACATCTAAAAAAAAAAAAATACTAATGGATGAGCAAATTGAATAGACGTAACGAAGATACGTAGAATAACGA
>NZ_MJIR01000056.1:0-64342 GCF_001878835.1 Microbacterium sp. AR7-10
AGATGTGTATAAGAGACAGGCCCGCCGTGCTCGCCACTCGCGCCGCGCGCAACGGACGCCCGAGCATCCTGCTCTACGCCCACCACGACGTGCAGCCTCCGGGGGCAGACGAGCTGTGGGAGACGCCGCCGTTCGAGCCGACCGTGCGCGACGGGCGCCTGTACGGCCGGGGCGCAGCGGATGACAAGGCGGGCATCATGGCGCACATCGCGGCGCTGCGCGCGGTCGCGGAGGTGCTCGGCGACGACTTCGATCTCGGCGTCTCGCTGTTCATCGAGGGCGAGGAGGAATACGGGTCGCGCTCCTTCGCGCGGTTCCTGCGCGACAACGCCGACGCGCTCCGCGCCGATGCGATCGTCGTGGCGGACTCAGGCAACCTCGACTCCCGCACCCCGGGACTGACGGTGTCGCTGCGCGGCAACGCCCGCTTCACTCTCACCGTGCGCACCCTCGAGCACGCCTCCCACTCCGGCATGTTCGGGGGAGCGGTTCCGGATGCCATGATGGCCGCCGTCACCCTCCTCGCCACACTGTGGGATTCCGACGGCGCGGTCGCGGTCGACGGGATGACCAGCAGAGACGCGCAGACGCCCGAGTACTCCGAGGAGACTCTGCGAGACGAGGCGGGCCTGCTCGACGGTGTCAGCCCGATCGGTCGCGACGACATCTACGGGCGGATCTGGAACAGGCCCTCCATCACGATCACCGGGATGGACGTGACGAGCGTGGCCGAGGCGTCCAACACCCTGCTGCCCGAGGTGAGCCTCGTCATCAGCGCCCGGGTCGCCCCCGGTCAGAGTGCCGCCGACGCGTACGCGGCGCTGGAACGACACCTGCGCCGGCACGCGCCGTTCGGCGCGGAGCTCACGTTCTCCGACATCGACCTCGGCGACGGCTTCCTCGTCGACACCTCGGGGTGGGCTGTCGAGCTCACCCGCGCCGCGATGGGAGACGGCTACGGGGTCGCGGCCGTCGACCTCGGCGTGGGCGGATCCATTCCCTTCGTCGCCGACCTGGTCCGCGAGTTCCCCGGCGCGCAGATCCTCGTCACGGGCGTCGAGGACCCGCACTCCCGGGCCCACAGCCCGAACGAGTCGCTGCACCTCGACACGTTCCGCAACGCCGTGCGCACCGAGGCACTGCTGCTGGCCAGGATGAACGAGCGCGCCGGGGAGTCCTGAGCAGGGGGATCGATGCGCGCACGCGATCGGCCCGGCGTGCGGCGACGGCGGTAGAATCGTGCACGAGCAGCGAGACCGCGCTGCCGTTGCAAGGAGTTGAGATGAGCGACACCACCCTGACCTCAGAGCCCACCGCCGCCCCCGCCCACGGCGTCTCGCTGACCGACGCTGCGGCGCTCAAGGTCAAGAGCCTGCTCGAGCAGGAGGGCCGTGACGACCTGCGTCTTCGCGTGGCCGTGCAGCCCGGCGGATGCTCGGGCCTGATCTACCAGCTGTACTTCGACGAGCGCTACCTCGAAGGCGACGAGACCGTCGACTTCGACGGCGTCGAGGTCATCATCGACAACATGAGCGTCCCCTACCTGGACGGCGCGTCGATCGACTTCAAGGACACCATCTCGGAGCAGGGCTTCACGATCGACAACCCCAACGCCGCAGGCAGCTGCGCGTGCGGTGACAGCTTCCACTGAGGCGCGCCTACCTGCGTGGTTGGCATGAATCGCGTGTGAGGTTGCCCTAGACTTGAGTCTGCTCCTGTCCGAGATCTGAAAGGTGCATCGTGCCCTCGAAACGCCGCCTTCGTTGGGCCGCGCTCCCGCTGGGAGCAGCGGCAGCTGTGGCCCTGGCGGGATGTACTCCCACCGAACTCAATGGATTCCTTCCGGGCTTCGTCGAAGACGGCACCCCCGCGACCAACCAGACCGAGACGGTCTCCGGTCTCTGGGTCACCTCGTGGGTCGTTCTGCTGACCGTCGGCGTCATCACCTGGGCCCTGATGGGATGGGCGCTCGTGATGTACCGTCGTCGCACCGGTCAGACCGGACTCCCGGTCCAGCTGCGCTACAACATGCCGATCGAGATCCTGTACACGGTGATCCCGCTGATCCTCGTGCTCGGCATGTTCTTCTTCACCGCGCGCGACCAGGCCGACATCGAGACGCAGTGGGATGAGCCCGACGTCGAGGTCACGGCGATCGCCAAGCAGTGGGCCTGGGACTTCCAGTACGGCGGCGAAGATGATGCCGTGTGGACCATGGGCGTGCAGGCCGACCCCGACGAGAACGGCGACATCGAGCGCGAGAAGCTTCCGACGCTCGTGCTGCCCGTCGACAAGAAGGTCACGATCGACCTGCAGTCGCGCGACGTGATCCACTCCTTCTGGATCATCGACTTCCTGTACAAGAAGGACATGTACATCGGCAAGGACAACTCCTGGTCCTTCATCCCCACGCGCGTCGGCGAGTACGACGGCAAGTGCGCCGAGCTCTGCGGTGAGTACCACTCGATGATGCTCTTCAACGTGAAGGTCGTCGAGCAGGACGAGTACGACGCATACCTCCAGACCCTGCGCGAGCAGGGCAACACGGGCGACATCACCGACGCCTACGACCGACTCAGCAATCTCCCCGGCACCGGCGCGAGCACGCAGTCCGAGGAAGAGGAGTAAGCCATGACCACCACAGCTGAACCCACGACAGCGCCGGGCGCCCGCCCGACCACGCTGCCGCCGCGTCAGGCAGCCCTGCTCACCTCCTCCCGCGTGGAGCAGAAGGGCAACATCATCGTCAAGTGGATGACGTCCACCGACCACAAGACGATCGGGTACATGTACCTGATCGCCTCGGTGCTCTTCTTCCTCCTCGGCGGTGTGATGGCGCTGATCATCCGCGCCGAGCTCTTCGCTCCCGGCATGCAGATCGTGCCCACCAAGGAGCAGTACAACCAGCTGTTCACGATGCACGGCACGATCATGCTGCTGATGTTCGCGACGCCGCTGTTCGCCGGCTTCGCCAACGCGATCCTGCCGCTGCAGATCGGCGCGCCCGACGTGGCGTTCCCGCGTCTGAACGCGTTCGCCTTCTGGCTGTTCACCTTCGGCTCGATCATCGCCATCGCCGGCTTCCTCACCCCGCAGGGCGCGGCCTCGTTCGGATGGTTCGCGTACCAGCCGCTCGCCAACTCGTCGTTCTCGCCGGGCGTGGGCGGCAACCTCTGGATGCTCGGCCTCGGCATGTCCGGTTTCGGCACCATCCTCGGCGCGGTGAACTTCATCACCACGGTCATCACCATGCGCGCACCCGGCATGACCATGTGGCGCATGCCGATCTTCTCGTGGAACACGCTGATCACCAGCCTCCTGATCCTGATGGCGTTCCCGGTGCTCGCCGCGGCGATCCTCGCCGCAGCGGCCGACCGCGTGCTCGGTTCGCACATCTACGACGTCGCGAACGGTGGCGTGCTGCTGTGGCAGCACCTGTTCTGGTTCTTCGGTCACCCCGAGGTGTACATCATCGCGCTGCCGTTCTTCGGCATCGTGTCCGAGATCTTCCCCGTGTTCAGCCGTAAGCCGATCTTCGGCTACAAGACGCTGGTGTACGCGACCATCGCGATCGCGGCCCTCTCGGTGGCCGTGTGGGCTCACCACATGTACGTGACCGGCGGCGTGCTGCTTCCGTTCTTCGCCCTGATGACGATGCTCATCGCGGTGCCGACGGGTGTGAAGATCTTCAACTGGATCGGCACCATGTGGCGAGGCTCGATCACCTTCGAGACGCCGATGGTGTTCGCCCTCGGCTTCCTCGTCTCGTTCGTCTTCGGTGGTCTGACCGGCGTGATCCTCGCGGCTCCGCCGCTGGATTTCGCGCTCAGCGACTCGTACTTCGTCGTCGCCCACTTCCACTACGTGGTGTTCGGCACCGTCGTGTTCGCGATGTTCGCCGGCTTCTACTTCTGGTGGCCGAAGTGGACCGGCCGCATGCTCAACGAGCGCCTGGGCTACATCCACTTCTGGATGCTGTTCATCGGCTTCCACATGACCTTCCTCGTGCAGCACTGGCTGGGCGTGGACGGCATGCCCCGTCGTTACGCGGACTACTCCACCTATGACAACTGGGAGTGGGGCAACCAGGTCTCCACGATCGGTGCGATCATTCTCGGTGCCTCGATGCTGCCCTTCTTCCTCAACGTGTGGATCACCGCCCGCAAGGCGCCGAAGGTCACCGTCGACGACCCGTGGGGCTACGGTGCATCGCTGGAGTGGGCCACCTCGTGCCCGCCGCCGCGTCACAACTTCACGTCGATCCCGCGCATCCGCAGTGAGCGTCCGGCGTTCGATCTGAACCACCCCGAGGCCGCAGAGCACCCGGTGGGCGTCGCAGCGGGAGAGGTCAAGTAAGTCATGCGCAGCAATGTCATCCTCTGGTGGATCATCGCGGTCTTCTTCACGATCGCGTCCATCGTCTACACGATCTGGAACCTGGTCGACCCGTTCCACGGCTACGTGGAATGGGTGGGCACGGTGGCGCTCCTGTTCGTCGCCTTCATGGGTGCCATGATCGCCGTCTACCTGCAGCGCACGTACAAGGCGCAGGGTGGAGAGCTCCCCGAAGACGTCCTGACGGCGGACATCGACGACGGTGACCCCGAGCTCGGCGAGTTCTCGCCGTGGTCGTGGTGGCCGCTGGTCCTCGCCGCCTCCGCAGGTGTCTTCCTGCTCGGCCTCGCGGTCGGTCAGTTCCTGCTGCCGATCGGTGTGGCGATCTTCCTCGTCGCGATCGTCGGCTGGGTGTACGAGTACTACCGCGGGCACTTCGCACGCTGACACCCCCGTCAAGGCCCCCTGGATCCGTCCAGGGGGCCTTCGTCGTCGGCGGGGAGGGGCTTCAGCGGTCAGCGGGAGGCGGCGTCAGGGGAGGTGTGCGCGCACCACTGCACCGGGGTGCGCGCGAATCACTGCGGCGTGGTGTGCGTCTGCGCTGCGCGGCATCACGGCCGGGTGCGGATGCGGGGGACGCCGGTCAGGGCGTCGATCGGACGGCGGTGGATGCCGTCGTGATCCTCGACGGGATATCCCTCGCGAACCCAGTACTCGAAACCGCCGATCATCTCGCGCACGGAGTAGCCCAGAGCCGCGAACTCCAGAGCGCCCTTGGCGCCGGCGTTGCACCCGGGGCTCCAGCAGTAGACGACGACGGAGGCGTCGGACGGGATCTCCACCGGCGCTCGCTCGGCGATCTCGCTGTAATGCATGTGCACGGCCCCGGGAACGCGACCCTGTGCCCACGCCTCGTCGGAGCGCACATCGACGACCACGAGGTCTGTCCCCGCCTTCCGCGCCGCGTGCACGTCGCTCGCATCGGTCTCGTACTGCAGCTTGGCGGCGAAGAACTCGTGTCGGTCGATCATGGTCAACAGGGTAGCGCGCCGGTATCGCGCCTGCGCGCTCATGACATCCTGCCGAGAAGCGTGCGCACTCGTCTCGTCGCTTGTCGCACCTGCTCGGACCGCACGGACGGACGCCGAGGGCGACGGACGGACGCCGAGGGCGACGGAGAGCCGTGGAGACGACAGAGGGCCCGTCCGGATTCGGACGGGCCCTCTGTCGTGGGGGAGTGCGGCTTACTCGCCGTCCTCCGACTTCTTCTTCCTGCGCGGCTTGGCCGGGTCCTTCGCGATCACCGAGCTGGGGGTGTTCGGCGTCTCGTCGACGTGCAGATCGGTTGCGGCGATCTGGTCTTCGGAGGTGACACCCGCGCGAGCGTGTGCCCCGGCGATCTCGGCCGCCTCGATCTCCGCGTCGTGCGCCAGCGTGTGCTGCTGATGCGCGTCGGCTGCCGCGATCTCGGCCTGGGTGAGCGGCTGCAGGCGGTCTTCGTAGAACCACCGCGAGATCGAGCTGCGAAGGTTCTCGTGCCACGGGATGCGGCCCTTCGCGTTCGGGCGCACGACGAGAGGCTCGTAGGTGGCGTAGTCGATGAGCTTCCAGCGGTCGTACACGTCGACGGGCTGGTGCACCTCGATGAACTCGCCACCGGGCAGGCGCACGATGCGGCCCGACTCGTAGCCGTGCAGAACGATCTCACGATCCTTCTTCTGCAGCGCGATGCAGATGCGCTTCGTCACGAAGTACCCGAGGATCGGGCCGACGAAGAGCAGGGCCTGCAGGGCGTGAATGACACCCTCCATGGTCAGCATGAAGTGCGTGGCCATGAGGTCGGACGAGGCCGCAGCCCAGAGCACCGCGTAGAAGATCATCCCGGCGACACCGATGGCGGTGCGGGTCGGGGCGTTGCGGGGACGGTCGGCGATGTGGTGCTCGCGCTTGTCGCCCGTGATCCACGCCTCGAGGAACGGGTAGATCGCAACGGCGACGATGAACAGTCCGAGCACCAGCACCGGGATGACGATGCCGAGCGACAGCGTGAAGTTGCCGAGCATGACGTCGAGGTGCGGGGGAGCGAGACGCAGGGCGCCGTCGGCGAAGCCGATGTACCAGTCAGGCTGAGTGCCGGCCGAGATCGGGGACGGGTCGTAGGGACCGTAATCCCAGAACGGCAGGATCTGGAAGAACGAGGCGATCAGGACGATCACACCGAAGACGATGAAGAAGAAGCCGCCCATCTTCGACATGTACACCGGCATCATCGGGTAGCCGACGACGTTGTCGTTCGTGCGGCCGGGGCCGGCGAACTGGGTGTGCTTGTTGATCACCATCAGCATCAGGTGCAGCACGATGAACGCGATCACCAGCAGCGGCAGCAGCAGGATGTGCATCGTGTACAGGCGGCCGACGATGTCGTCGCCGGGGAACTCGCCGCCGAAGATGAGGAACGAGGTCCAGGTGCCGATCAGCGGCAGACCCTTGATCATGCCGTCGATGATGCGCAGACCGTTGCCCGAGAGCAGGTCGTCGGGCAGCGAGTAGCCGGTGAATCCCTCGGCCAGGGCGAGGATGAAGAGCACGAAGCCGATCACCCAGTTGAGCTCGCGCGGCTTGCGGAACGCGCCGGTGAAGAACACGCGCAGCATGTGGATGCCGATGCCGGCGATGAACACGAGTGCCGCCCAGTGGTGGATCTGGCGAACCAGAAGGCCACCGCGGATGTCCCACGAGATGCGCAGCGCCGACTCGAAGGCCGCCGTCATCTCCACGCCGCGCAAGGGCGCGTACGCGCCGGTGTAGTGCGTGGGGGCCATCGAGGCCTGGAAGAAGAACGTCAGGAACGTTCCCGACAGGAACACGGCCACGAACGCCCAGAGCGCGATCTCGCCGAGCATGAACGACCAGTGGTCGGGGAAGATCTTGCGACCGAGCTCCTTGACGAGCCCCGACAGGCTGGTGCGCTCGTCGAGGTAGTTCGCCGTCGCGCCGATGAAGCGTCCGCCCAGGGGCTTCTGCTTGGTGTCCTCTTTAAGAGTTGCGGTGCTCAATGACGCTCCCAGAAGCTCGGGCCGACGGGTTCGGTGAAGTCGCTCTGCGCGATGAGGTAGCCCTCATCGTCGACGGCGATGGGCAGCTGCGGCAGCGGTCGCGCTGCCGGGCCGAAGATGACCTTGGCGTGGTCCGTGACGTCGAACTGCGACTGATGGCACGGGCACAGCAGGTGGTGGGTCTGCTGCTCGTACAGCGCGACGGGGCAGCCCACGTGCGTGCAGACCTTGGAGTAGGCGACGATGCCGTCGTAGGACCAGTCCTTGCGGTCCTCGGCCTCGATCAGCTGCTCGGGTCGCAGACGCATGAGGAGCACGATGGCCTTGGCCTTCTCCTCCATGTATCCCTCGCTGTGGCCGAGCTCGGCGAGCGGCTCGGGGATGACGTGGAAAGCCGAACCGAGAGTGACGTCCGCGGCGCGGATCGGGGTGCCCTCGGGGTCACGCGCCAGGCGCATGCCCTCTTCCCACATGGTGTGCTTGAGAAGTGCGACCGGGTCACCGGCGATGGGGTTGCCGTGCGAGTTGTTGTGCGGTGCGAGACCGCGGAACAGCGTGAGGCCGGGCAGGATCGAGGCCACGACCGCGGCGATGAGCGAGTTGCGGATGATCGCGCGGCGCCCGAAGCCCGAGTCCTCGTTGGCCGCCGCGAACGCCTCGACGGCGCCGGCGCGGGTCGCGTCCTTACCTCGGGTCGGGTGGCGGTGCTCGATGTACTCCTTGTCGGACATCAGCGCCTTCGACCAGTGGATCGCGCCGATGCCGAGCGCCAGCAGCGCGAGAGCGATGCCGATGCCGATGTACATGTTGTTGTGGCGGATGTCGATCGCCAGGCCGCTCTCGATCGGGAACAGCATGTATGCGGCGACCGCCCAGATGCTGCCGGCGAGCGACAGGTAGAACAGGGTGTAGACCGTGCGGACCGCCGCCTTCTCGGCGCGCGGGTCCTTGTCGGTCATCCGCTCACGGTGTGGCGGCAGTCCCGGGTTCTCCGCAGGATCGCTGACTGCGACGCCCAGCCCCCGCGAGGGCTGGTAGGCCCTGTCAAGAGCCTGCGTGTCGTCGTCGTGTGCCATGGTGCTCCTCGTACGTAACTCTTCGATGACAGTGCGTCAGTTGGACTTCGCCGTGATCCACACGGTGAGGGCGACCAGTGCGCCGATTCCGAAGATCCAGATGAACAGGCCCTCCGAGACCGGACCGAGCGACCCGAGCGTGAAGCCGCCGATCTGCACGGCCTCCTGCTGGTAGACGAGGGCGGCGATGATGTCGCGCTTGTCCTCGGTGCTCAGGTTCATGTCGCCGAAGACCGGCATGTTCTGCGGGCCGGTGACCATGGCCGCGTAGATGTGCAGCGGGCTGGTCGAGCTCAGGGCCGGGGCGTACTTGCCCTCGGTCAGCGCACCACCGGCGGCGGCGACGTTGTGGCACATCGCGCAGTTGATGCGGAACAGCTCCGCGCCCTGTGCGATGTCGACCTCGTCGCTCGCGTTGTCGGGGTTCTCCTCGCCTGCGGTCACCCACTTGTCGGGGTAGCCCGGTCCGGGGGCGACGCTCTGCACGTACGCGGCCATGGCGCGGATCTGTGCGTCGGTGAACTGCGCGGGCTTCTGAGGCGCCTGCGGTCCCTGCATCTGCAGCGGCATGCGGCCGGTCGCCACCTGGAACTCGACGGAGAGCTCACCGACGCCGATGAGGCTCGGTCCTTCGCTCGTGCCCTGCATGTCGAGGCCGTGGCAGGTGGCGCAGTTCGCGGTGAACAGCTTCTGGCCGTCCTCGACGGTCAGCTCTGCCGTTGCGCTGCTCTGCGTGCCCGTGGTCGATGCCATCGCCGCCGACGCACCGGCGTACACGCCGCCGGTGAGCAGCAGGCCGGCCCCGATGAGGGCGGCAGCGGCGAGGGGACTGCGACGACCGCGCGAGCGGTGCTTCTTCTCTCGTGCCATTTCGAAAAATCGCTCCGCTCTTATTTCAGGAAGTAGATGACGAAGAACAGGGCCACCCAGACGACGTCGACGAAGTGCCAGTAGTACGACACGACGATCGAGGAGGTCGCCTCCTTGTGGCCGAAGTTCTTGACGGCGTACGCACGGCCGATGACCAGCACGAAGGCGATGAGGCCGCCGGTGACGTGCAGGGCGTGGAAGCCGGTGGTGATGTAGAACGCCGAGGCGTACGAGTCGGCGGTGATGGGCAGGCCCTCCGCCACGAGCTGGGCGTACTCCCACACCTGGCCGCTGACGAAGATCGCGCCGAGGATGAAGGTGAGCCAGAACCACTCGACCATGCCCCAGCCGAACAGGCGGCGACGCCCGAACGCGTTCACCTTGCCCTTGTCGATGCGGTACGGCTGCAGGTCTTCAGCGGCGAACACGCCCATCTGGCAGGTGAACGACGACGCCACCAGGATGACCGTGTTGACGAAGGCGTACACCACGTTGAGCATCTCGGTGCGGTCCGCCCAGAGCTCGGGTGAGGTGCTGCGCAGGGTGAAGTAGATCGCGAAGAGTCCCGCGAAGAACATGACTTCGCTGCCGAGCCACACGATGGTGCCGACAGCGACCGGATTGGGGCGCTTGATGGTTCTTGCCGCCGGGGCATACGTCGCTGAGGTGGTCACCAGACCATTATGGCCGATTCCGCGCGGGGATTCTCGCACCGACGTGGCCTGTCTCGCCGTCCTGCGACTAAGGAAGACCTAAGAAGCACCTGCGAATGTGCCGCGTTCCCACGTCCAGCGGGGTGTGCGATGACGACGGGGCGCACGTCATCTCGAAACGGCATCATCCTCCGCGCGATTAGGATCGCAGTCATGGCTGACACCCTCACCTGGCCCGATCTGCTCTCGACGCTTCTGGATCGCCGTGATCTCAGCGTGTGGGAGTCGACCTGGGCGATGCGCCAGGTCATGCGGGGAAGGGTGACGGATGCCCAGCTCGCCGGCTTTCTCGTGGCGCTGCGCGCCAAGGGCGAGACCATCGACGAGATCGTCGGCTTCCGCGATGCCATCCTCGAGGCCGCCGTGCCGCTGCCGGTGTCGTCGGATGTGCTCGACATCGTCGGAACCGGTGGCGACCGCATCGGCACCGTCAACATCTCCACCACCGCGGCGGTCATCATCGGGGCATCCGGGATCCCGGTGGTCAAGCACGGAAACCGCGCCGCGAGCTCCTCGTCCGGGTCGTCCGACGTCCTGGCCGCCCTCGGCCTCGACATCTCGCTCGACCCCACGCGGGTCGCCGACGCGCTCGAGCGCACGGGGATCACGTTCGCGTGGGCCGCCGCCTTCCACCCCGGTTTCAAGCACGCCGGCGTCGCGCGGTCCGAGCTCGCCGTGCCGACCGTGTTCAACATGCTGGGTCCGCTGTGCAATCCGGCGCGCGCCGAGGCGAACGCCGTCGGTGTCGCGCAGCTCGACCGCGTGCCGCTGATCACGGGGGTGTTCCGCACCCGTGGCGCCACGGCGCTCGTGTTCCGCGGCGACGACGGACTCGATGAGCTCACCACGACCGGACACAGCCGCATCTGGGAGGTCACGCGCGGAGACATCCACGAGCACGACCTCGATCCGCGCGACCTGGGCATCCCGCTCGCCGAGCTCGACGACCTGGTCGGCGGGTCTCCCGAGCACAACGCGTCCGTCCTGCGGCGCACCCTGGCGGGCGAGAGGGGAGCCGTGCGCGACATCGTGCTGCTGAACGCCGCCGCCGGCATCGTCGCCTACGAGCTCTCGCACGATTCGACGCTGACGCAGGTCCCGATCGTCGAGCGGCTCCGCGACGCGTACACGCGTGCGGCCGAAGTGATCGACGACGGACGCGCCTCAGCCAAGCTCGATCAGTGGGTCCAGGTCACCAGGGAGCCGCTGCCCGCCTGAGCGGAGCGGAGCAATCGTGGAAGCCGCCGACGCCCTCCTCGAGATCGCCGCGCTGCTCGAACGCGAGCGCGCGTCGCGCTACCGTGCGAAGGCGTTCCGGCAGGCGGCAGCCGTGGTGGCGGCCCTTCCGGCTGACGTGCTGAGCGACCCCGCGCGTCTCAAGGCGCAGAAGGGCATCGGCGATTCGACGTTCGCCGTGATCCGGCAGGCGCAGCAGGGGCGGGTGCCGGACTATCTCGTCGAGCTCCGCGGCGAGGTCGAGCCCGAGCGGCGCTCCGCGCTTCGCGCGCGCCTGAAGGGCGACCTGCACAGTCACACCGACTGGTCAGACGGGACGACCCCGATCGAGACCATGGCGGCTGCGGCACGAGCGCTCGGTCACGAGTACCTGGCTGTCACCGACCACTCGCCCCGGCTGAAAGTGGCGCGCGGACTGTCGCAGGAGCGGCTGCGCGAGCAGATCCCGCTGGTGCGTGCGCAGTCGGGTGACGGACTCACGATGCTCGCCGGCATCGAGGTGGACATCCTCGAGGACGGCGCGCTCGATCAGACCCCGGAGATGCTCGACGAGCTCGACATCGTCGTCGCCTCGGTGCACTCGAAGCTGCGGATGGATGCGGAGCCGATGACCAGGCGGATGCTCGCGGCCGTCGCGGATCCCCGGGTCAACGTGCTCGGCCACTGCACGGGCCGCCTCGTCGAGGGATCCAGGGGCACGCGCCCGTCGTCGCAGTTCGATGCCAGAGCGGTGTTCGCGGCGTGCGCCGAGAACGGCGTCGCGGTCGAGATCAACTCACGACCGGAGCGTCAGGACCCTCCCGACGACCTGATCGCCGTCGCCCTCGAGGAGGGATGCCTGTTCTCCATCGACTCGGACGCGCACGCCCCTGGTCAGCTCTCGCTGCTCGACCATGGAGCCGAGCGCGCGGAGGCGGCCGGGGTGCCGGTGGAGCGGATCGTCACGTCGTGGGGGCTCGAGCGCCTGCGCGCCTGGGCGCGCGGCTGAGTCAGCCGGCATTCCCCGCGGATGCCAGAGCGCCCAGCGCGCGCGTCATCGATGAGCCCAGGTTCCATCGCTCCGCGAAGGCCTCGGCGGCATCCCGCGCCGCATCGTCGAGCTCAGCCAGGACGACGCCGGGAGCGGAGATGTCGAGGTCGGTCGCGACCTTCACCACGGTGGGGGCCACATCGAGGTAATCCGACGCCTCGGCGAACCGCCGTGCCGCGGTCGCCGTGAGCTGCCCCTCCTCGGCGGCGGCGCGGATGCCCGCGAGGTCGCCGTGCGAGAGCAGCAGGGTCGCCGCGGTCTTCTCGCCGACGCCCTTCACTCCGGGCAGACCATCCGACGCGTCGCCGCGCAGGGTGGCGAAGTCCGCGTACTGCGAGGGGAGCACGCCGTACTTCGCGACGACGGTCTCGTCGGTGACGATCTCGAGGTTGCTCATGCCGCGTGCGGTGTAGATGACGCGCACGTCCCGGCCGTCGTCGACGAGCTGGAACAGGTCGCGGTCGCCCGTGACGATGTCGACCGGAAGGGATGCCCGTGTGGCCAGCGTGCCGATGACGTCGTCCGCCTCGTGCTCGGCTGCGCCGATGATCGGGATGCCGAGGACGCCGAGCGCCTCCCGGATCAGCGGGATCTGCTGCTGCAGGGCATCCGGAACCTCCTCGACGTCGGGCGCGTCGGCGATCTGCTCGACCACGCGATGCGCCTTGTAGCCGGGGATGAGATCGACGCGCCACTGCGGACGCCAGTCGTCGTCCCAGCAGGCGACGAGCTGCGACGGGCGGTAGAGCGTCACCAGCTTGGCGATGATGTCGAGCAGTCCGCGGGCGGCGTTCACCGACGACCCGTCGGGCGCCTTCGCCCTGTCCGGCACGCCGAAGAAGGCCCGGAAATAGAGGCTGGCGGTGTCGAGCAGCATCAGTCGTTCGGTCACCGCCCCAGCATAGGAGCAGAGGGGGAGCATCCCGGCGGCGGATCTGATAATCTGAAGCGTCACTCGTGGCAGGCCTGTGCCTGCCCTCGTGGCATCGCAATCGACATCCACCTGCTTCGAACATCCATCCCGGCGTGCGCGCCGGGCCTCGAAGCCCGATCTTCCATTCACAAGGACAACCCACTACATGACTAGCGCAACGACCGCCCCGGCCACCAAGCAGGTCGCGATCAACGACATCGGCTCTGCTGAGGACTTCCTGGCCGCGGTCGAGAAGACCCTGAAGTTCTTCAACGACGGCGACATCATCGAGGGCACGATCGTCAAGATCGACCGCGATGAGGTTCTGCTCGACGTGGGCTACAAGACCGAGGGCGTCATCCCCTCCCGCGAGCTCTCCATCAAGCACGACGTCGACCCCAACGAGGTCGTCGCCGTCGGCGACCAGGTCGAGGCCCTCGTTCTCCAGAAGGAGGACAAGGAAGGCCGTCTGATCCTCTCCAAGAAGCGCGCACAGTACGAGCGCGCCTGGGGCGACGTCGAGAAGATCAAGGAGAACGACGGGGTCGTCACCGGCACCGTCATCGAGGTCGTCAAGGGTGGCCTCATCGTCGACATCGGCCTGCGTGGCTTCCTGCCCGCGTCGCTCATCGAGCTGCGCCGTGTCCGCGACCTCACCCCGTACCTCGGCCAGGAGCTCGAGGCGAAGATCCTCGAGCTCGACAAGAACCGCAACAACGTGGTTCTCAGCCGCCGCGCCCTGCTCGAGCAGACGCAGTCCGAGTCGCGCACCACGTTCCTGAACAACCTGCACAAGGGTCAGGTCCGCAAGGGCGTCGTCTCATCGATCGTCAACTTCGGTGCGTTCGTCGACCTGGGTGGCGTGGACGGTCTCGTGCACGTCTCCGAGCTGTCGTGGAAGCACATCGAGCACGCCTCCGAGGTCGTCGAGGTCGGCCAGGAGGTCACCGTCGAGATCCTCGAGGTCGACCTCGACCGCGAGCGCGTCTCGCTGTCGCTGAAGGCGACCCAGGAGGACCCGTGGCAGGTCTTCGCCCGCACCCACGCGATCGGCCAGATCGCACCGGGCAAGGTCACCAAGCTCGTTCCGTTCGGTGCGTTCGTGCGCGTCGCGGACGGCATCGAGGGCCTCGTGCACATCTCCGAGCTCTCCAGCAAGCACGTCGAGCTGGCTGAGCAGGTCGTGTCGGTCGGCGAAGAGGTCTTCGTCAAGGTCATCGACATCGACCTCGAGCGTCGCCGCATCTCGCTGTCGCTGAAGCAGGCCAACGAGTCGGTCGACCCCAACGGCACCGAGTTCGACCCGGCCCTGTACGGCATGCTCGCCGAGTACGACGAGAATGGCGAGTACAAGTACCCGGAGGGCTTCGACGCCGAGACCGGCGCCTGGAAGGAAGGCTTCGACGCTCAGCGCGAGGCATGGGAGCAGGAGTACGCCGCTGCGCAGGCTCGCTGGGAGGCGCACAAGGCTCAGGTCGTCAAGGCCGCCGAGGCCGAGGCTGCCGCGGGCGACGACTTCGGCGCTCAGACGTTCTCGACCGACTCCACCGGTGCCGGCACGCTGGCCGACGACGAGGCTCTCGCGGCTCTGCGCGAGAAGCTCTCGGGCGGAAACAGCTGATCACGGATCACGTCAGGAACGGGTCGTCACCTTCGGGTGGCGGCCCGTTCCGCGTATCCGGACCAGCGGACGTCGCGTGCCAGGATGGACGGATGCCACTCATCGCGCTCACCGGGGGCATCGCCTCGGGCAAGTCGACCATCGCCGCGCGCCTCGCGGAGCACGGTGCGACGGTGATCGATGCCGACGCGATCGTACGTGAGGTGCAGCAGCCTGGCGGTGCCGTGCTCGAGGCGATCGCCGACGCCTTCGGTGCGGAGATGATCGCCGCGGACGGATCCCTCGATCGCGCAGCGCTCGGCGCGCGGGTCTTCGGCGACGAGGCCGCGCTGCAGCGATTGAATGCGATCGTGCATCCGGCCGTGCGCGCGGAGTCGCAGCGTCGCTTCGACGCCGCCTTCGCCGCCGACCCCGCCGTCGTCGTCGTGTACGACGTGCCGCTGCTCGTCGAGGCGCGCGTCGACGACCCGTGGGATCTCATCGTGGTGGCGGATGCCCCGGCCGAGGTGCGCGTGCAGCGGATGACGCGACTGCGCGGCATGTCAGAGGACGATGCGCGCCGCCGGATCGGCGCGCAGGTCTCGGATGAGGAGCGTCGGGCGATCGCCGACGTCGTCATCGACACGTCGGGAAGCGTCGAGCACACGCTCGAGCAGGTCGACGCGCTGTGGCGTTCGCTGACCGCGTCACCGTGATCGACTGCTGAGCCCCCCGCTCGCGCCCGGTGTCGGAGGGTGCTCGTAGGCTGGTGGGATGCAACCCACGCGCAGCGTCCGCCCCTTCGAGGTCGTCAGCGAGTACATGCCCGCCGGCGATCAGCCGCAGGCCATCGCCGAGCTCGCGGCGCGCATCAACGCCGGCGAGACCGACGTGGTGCTGCTCGGTGCCACCGGTACGGGAAAGTCGGCGACGACCGCCTGGCTCATCGAGCAGGTACAGCGGCCGACCCTGGTGATGGCGCACAACAAGACGCTCGCCGCGCAGCTGGCGAACGAGTTCCGCGAGCTCATGCCGAACAACGCGATCGAGTACTTCGTCTCGTACTACGACTACTACCAGCCCGAGGCCTACGTCCCGCAGACCGACACCTTCATCGAGAAGGACTCCTCGGTCAACGCCGAGGTCGAGCGGCTGCGTCACTCGACGACGAACTCGCTGCTCAGCCGACGTGACGTCGTCGTGGTCTCGACCGTGTCGTGCATCTACGGCCTCGGCGCCCCGGAGGAGTATCTGCGCGCCATGGTCGCGCTGCAGGTGGGGGAGCGGTACGACCGCGACGCGCTCATCCGCCAGTTCATCGCGATGCAGTACAACCGCAACGACGTCGACTTCTCGCGAGGCAACTTCCGGGTGCGGGGCGACACGATCGAGATCATCCCGGTGTACGAGGAGCACGCCATCCGGATCGAGCTGTTCGGTGACGAGATCGAAGCGCTGTACTCGCTGCATCCGCTCACCGGCGAGGTCATCGCCAAGCTCGACTCCGTCCCGATCTTCCCGGCGTCGCACTACGTCGCGGGCACGGACGTCGTGCAGCGCGCGATCGGCACGATCGAGCACGAGCTCGAGGAGCGGCTGGCCGAGCTCGAGCGCCAGGGCAAGCTGCTCGAGGCGCAGCGGCTGCGCATGCGCACGACGTTCGACATCGAGATGCTGCAGCAGCTCGGCTTCTGCTCGGGCATCGAGAACTACTCACGGCACATGGACGGCCGCATGCCGGGCGAGCCGCCGCACACGCTGCTGGACTTCTTCCCCGACGACTTCCTGCTCGTCATCGACGAGTCGCACGTGACGGTGCCGCAGATCGGCGCGATGTACGAGGGCGACGCGTCGCGCAAGCGCACGCTCGTCGAGCACGGATTCCGCCTGCCCAGCGCGATGGACAACCGTCCGCTGCGCTGGGACGAGTTCAAGAACCGCATCGGGCAGACCGTGTACCTGTCGGCGACGCCTGGCAAGTACGAGATGGGCATCGCCGACGGCGTCGTCGAGCAGATCATCCGCCCCACCGGTCTCATCGACCCGCAGATCATCGTGAAGCCGTCCAAGGGCCAGATCGACGACCTGCTCGAGGAGATCCGCCTCCGCGTCGAGCGCGACGAGCGCGTGCTGGTGACGACGCTCACCAAGAAGATGGCCGAAGAGCTCACCGACTTCCTCGGCGAGCACGGTGTGCGCGTGCGCTACCTGCACTCCGACGTCGACACGCTCCGCCGCGTCGAACTGCTCAGCGAGCTGCGCGCCGGTGTGTACGACGTGCTGGTGGGAATCAACCTGCTGCGAGAGGGACTCGACCTGCCGGAGGTGTCGCTGGTCGCGATCCTCGACGCCGACAAGGAGGGCTTCCTGCGATCGGGAACGTCGCTCATCCAGACGATCGGACGTGCGGCGCGAAACGTCTCGGGTGAGGTGCACATGTACGCCGACAACATGACCGACTCGATGGCGAAAGCCATCGACGAGACCGAGCGCCGTCGTGAGAAGCAGATCGCGTACAACAAGGCGAACGGCGTCGACCCGCAGCCGCTGCGCAAGCGCATCGCCGACATCACCGAGGTGCTCGCCCGAGAGGCTGCCGACACGGCCGACATGCGATCGGCGCGCAGCAAGAGCGGCAAGGGGAAGTCGCCGACGCCGAACCTGCGGCGCACGGGCATCGCGGCGGAGGGCGCGGCGCAGCTCGAGGAGACGATCGCGGATCTGTCGGATCAGATGCTTGCCGCCGCAGGCGAGCTCAAGTTCGAGCTGGCCGCGCGCCTGCGCGACGAGGTGCAGGACCTGAAGAAGGAGCTGCGGGCGATGGAGCGGGCCGGACACGCCTGATCCTTCGCGCGGGGCGCATGGCTCGACGGCGAGGGTCCGGGCCGGGGCGAGAGCCTGGCCGCGTCAGGGGCAGCGCGTCACGGACAGTGCATCAGCGGCTTCGGGCCGGTGCGGTCGATGCTGTGCTGGTTCATGGGCGCACCGCACAGCGGGCACGCGCGCTCGGCGCGCTCCGCCGCGCTCGGCGGCAGCGTCGGCTCGTACGGCCCGACCGACGCGGGCCCGGCGATGCGGATCAGATTCGAGTTGAACCAGGCGTACAGACCGCCCGCCTCTCGGATGCGGGTGCGCAGCGGAACACGGGCGGGGTTCTCGGACATACCTTTAGTGTACGTAATATCTGTGCACATAGAATCAGACGCATGATGACTGACGACGAGCTGCTGCGACTCGAGAACCAGCTCTGCTTCGCCATGGTCACCGCAGCTCGGAACGTCGTCGCCGTCTATCGGCCGATCCTCGAGCCGCTGGGTCTGACGCACCCCCAGTACCTCGTGATGCTCGCGCTGTGGGAGCATTCGCCGCGCTCGCTCACCGACCTGTCCGCCGAACTCGCTCTCGAGCCCGCCAGCGCCTCGCCGCTGGTGAAGCGGCTCGAGAAGGACGGTCTGGTGCAGCGCGCGCGGAGCACGGCCGACGAGCGCCGTCTCGACATCACCCTCACCGACGCCGGTCGCGCGCTTCGAGACAGGGCGGTCGATGTGCCGCGTGCCGTCATGGCGGCCGTCGGCACCGGCATCGACGAGGTCGCCTCGCTCCGGGACGCGCTGAAGCCGTTCGCCGGACGGGCCCCGCGTTCGCCCTCGGCTGACGCGGAGCCCGGTGTCGGTGGCCGCTCCTACACTTGAACGGTGCCCATCGTTCCTGTCGCCTCCTCCGCAAAACTCAGTGTCCGCGGTGCCCGCGTCCACAATCTGAAGAACGTCGACATCGACATCCCCCGTGACTCGCTGGTCGTCTTCACAGGGCTCTCCGGGTCGGGCAAGTCCAGCCTCGCGTTCGACACGATCTTCGCCGAGGGGCAGCGACGCTACGTCGAATCGCTCAGCGCCTATGCGCGCCAGTTCCTAGGCCAGGTGGACCGCCCCGATGTCGACTTCATCGAGGGGCTGAGCCCCGCGGTCTCGATCGATCAGAAGTCGACCAACCGCAACCCGCGATCCACGGTGGGCACCATCACCGAGATCCACGACTACATGCGCCTGCTGTGGGCGCGCATCGGCATCCCGCACTGTCCGGAATGCGGCGAGCGGATCCAGCGCCAGACGGTGCAGCAGATCGCCGACCAGCTCGTCGAGCTGCCCGAGCGCACGCGCTACCAGATCGTCGCACCGGTGGTGACGCAGAAGAAGGGCGAGTTCGTCGACCTCTTCAAGGAGCTCGGCGCGAAGGGCTATTCACGTGCGATCGTCGACGGCGAGCTGATCCAGCTGGCCGAGCCGCCGACGCTGAAGAAGAGCTACAAGCACGACATCGCCGTCGTGGTCGACCGGCTCGTGGCGTCGGACGACATCCTCGGGCGGGTCACCGACTCGGTCGAGACCGCGCTGGGACTGGCCGGCGGGATCATGCAGGTCAACTTCGTCGACGAAGAGGGTGACGCCGCGTGGCAGTCCTTCTCCGAGAAGCTCGCCTGCCCGAACGGTCACCCGATCGCGCTCACCGAGATCGAGCCCCGCACGTTCTCGTTCAACGCACCGTTCGGTGCGTGCCCCGCGTGCGCGGGTCTGGGGACGCGGATGTCGGTCGACGTCGACCTCATGCTCGGCGACGAGGACCTGTCGATCCGCGAAGGCGTCATCCTGCCCTGGACGACCCAGGGCAAGGGCCTGTTCCAGTACTATGAGCGCCTGCTCGAAGGCTTGGCGCGCGATCTCGACTTCTCCCTCGACACACCATGGAACAAGCTGCATTCCGACGTGCGCGAGGCTGTGCTGCGCGGCGACAACTACAAGGTCAGCGTCAAATGGAAGAACCGCTACGGGCGCGAGATGCGCTACACGTCGGGCTTCGAGGGTGTCGTGCCGTACATCGAACGGCAGTACCTGCAGGCCGAGTCCGACACGCAGCGTGGCCGCTGGGGCGAGTACCTGCGTGAGGTGCCGTGCCCGGTGTGCGACGGCGCCCGTCTCAAGCCGGAGGTCCTGGCAGTCAAGGTGCACGGTCATTCGATCGCCGAGGTGTCGAATCTCAGCCTGGCCGACGCCAGCACCTTCATGCACGAGCTCGAGCTCACCGATCGCGAGGCGAAGATCGCCGCCCAGGTGCTGCGTGAGATCCGCCTGCGCCTGGAGTTCCTGCTGCAGGTCGGCCTGTCGTACCTCAACCTCGGTCGCTCGGCGGGCTCCCTCTCCGGAGGAGAAGCGCAGCGCATCCGGCTCGCGACCCAGATCGGCTCCGGTCTCACCGGTGTGCTCTACGTGCTGGACGAGCCGTCGATCGGCCTGCACCAGCGCGACAACCGCCGGCTCATCGAGACACTGGTCCGGCTGCGTGACCTCGGCAACACCCTGATCGTCGTCGAGCACGACGAAGAGACCATCGAGGCTGCCGACTGGGTCGTCGACATCGGGCCCGGCGCCGGCGTCGGCGGGGGTGAGGTCGTGCACTCCGGCCCCTACTCCGCGCTGCTGGCCGAGACCGGGTCGATGACCGGCGACTACCTCGCCGGTCGCCGCGAAATCGCCGTGCCCGACACGCGTCGCAAGATCGACCGGAAGCGGATGCTGAGCGTCGTCGGGGCCAAGGCGAACAACCTCAAGAACGTGACCGCCGACTTCCCGCTGGGGGTGCTCACCGCGGTCACCGGTGTGAGCGGCTCGGGCAAGTCCTCGCTGGTCAACGACATCCTGTACCAGGTGCTCGCCGGCCGGCTCAACGGCGCGCGCACGGTGCCGGGCAAGCACACCAGGGTCACCGGCCTGGACAACCTCGACAAGGTCGTGCACGTCGATCAGGCGCCGATCGGGCGCACGCCCCGATCGAACCCGGCGACCTACACGGGCGTCTTCGACCGCATCCGCACGCTCTTCAGCGAGACCCCCGAGGCGAAGGTCCGCGGCTACCAGCCCGGGCGGTTCAGCTTCAACGTCAAGGGCGGGCGCTGCGACGCCTGCTCGGGCGACGGCACGATCAAGATCGAGATGAACTTCCTGCCGGACGTGTACGTCGACTGCGAGGTCTGCCACGGCAAGCGGTACAACCGCGACACCCTCACGGTGCACTACAAGGGCAAGAACATCGCCGAGGTGCTCGAGATGCCGATCGCCGAGGCGGCGGAGTTCTTCGAGCCGATCCAGGCGATCCACCGGTACATGAAGACGCTCGTCGACGTCGGCCTCGGCTACGTGCGGCTGGGCCAGGCGGCGACGACGCTCTCGGGTGGCGAGGCGCAGCGCGTCAAGCTCGCCACCGAGCTGCAGCGCCGCAGCAACGGGCGGAGCATCTACGTGCTCGACGAGCCGACCACCGGTCTGCACTTCGAGGACGTGCGCAAACTCCTCGAGGTGCTGAACGGACTCGTCGACAAGGGCAACACCGTCATCGTCATCGAGCACAACCTCGACGTCATCAAGTCGGCCGACTGGGTGATCGATCTCGGCCCCGAGGGCGGATCGGGTGGTGGGCAGATCCTCGCCGCCGGCACGCCCGAGCAGATCGCCGGGGTGGCGGAGAGTCACACGGGCGCGTTCCTCGCCGAGGTCCTCGGGCAGGAGCGCGGTTCGCGCAAGGCCGGCTGATGGCGGACGTCCTCCCGTACAAGCCGCGCGCGGGGGAGATCCCCACCGACCCCGGCGTCTATCGCTTCCGCGACGCCGACGGCAGGGTGCTGTACGTCGGCAAGGCGAAGAACCTGCGCCAGCGCCTGTCGAACTACTTCGCGCCGCTGCGCACCCTGCACGAGCGCACCCGGCGAATGGTCACGACCGCGGCATCCGTCGAGTGGACCGTCGTCGCGACCGACGTCGACTCGCTGCAGCTCGAGTACATGTGGATCAAGGAGTTCGATCCGCCGTTCAACGTGCGCTACCGGGACGACAAGTCCTACCCGTTCATGGCGATCACCCTCGCAGACGAGGCTCCGCGTGTCATGGTGACGCGCAACCGGCGCATCCCCGGTGCGCGGTACTTCGGACCGTACCCCAAGGTCTGGGCGGTGCACGAGACCATCGACCTGATGGTGCGGGCCTTCCCGATCCGCACGTGCAGCGACTCCAGCTACCGGCGCGCCATGCAGACCGGACGACCGTGCTTCCCCGGCCAGATCGGGAAGTGCGGCGGACCCTGCTCGATGAAGGTCACCATCGACGAGCATCGCGCAATGGTCGACGACTTCGTGGCCTTCATGGCGGGCGGTGACGAGCGCTTCACGCGCGATCTCACGAAGCGCATGCAGGCGGCGTCCGCCGCGATGGACTACGAGGCGGCGGCGCGGTTCCGCGACAAGCTCACCGCGATCGACGCCGTGCTGGGCAAGAGCGCCCTCGTGCTGCCGTCCGACGAGGACGCCGACCTGTTCGGCGTCGCCGAGGACGAGCTGTCGGCGGCCGTGCACCACTTCGTCATCCGCGGCGGTCGAGTACGCGGTGTGCGCTCGCTCGCCGTCGACAAGGAGCTCGACATCAGCCGCGGGGAGCTGGTCGACCAGATCCTGCAGCGCGTCTACGGCGACTCGTCCGACATCCCCCGCCGTGTGCTGGTGCCCACCCTGCCCGACGACGCCGCCGAGCTGGAGGAGTGGCTGCGCCAGCGCCGTGGGCGTCGCGTCGAGATCGCCGTCGCCCAGCGCGGGCAGCGCGCCGATCTCATGCGCACCGCCACGCTCAACGCCCAGCAGACACTGCTGCGCCACAAGACGCGGCGGACCAGCGACTACGTCGCCCGCACGCAGGCGCTCACCGACCTGCAGGAGGCGCTCGGCATGGACGAGGCCCCGCTGCGCATCGAGTGCTTCGACATCTCGCACCTCGGCGGCACGAACGTCGTCGCCTCGATGGTGGTCTTCGAAGACGGACTGCCGCGCAAAGATCAGTACCGCTCGTTCAACATCGCCGAGACGACGGACGACACCGACTCGATGTACCAGGTGCTCATGCGCCGGCTCGCGCGGGTGGATTCCGGGCCGGAGCGGGCCGACGAGGATGAGGGCGAGGGCGAGGGGAAGCGGCGACCGCGCTTCGCCTACCGCCCGCAGCTGCTGGTCGTGGACGGAGGTCAGCCCCAGGTGCAGGCGGCCGCGAGGGCGCTGCGCGACAGCGGGCGCACCGAGATCGCGCTGTGCGGCATCGCCAAGCGGCTCGAGGAGATCTGGATTCCCGACGACGACTTCCCGGTCATCCTCCCGCGCACCAGCGAGGCGCTGTACCTGGTGCAGCGCCTGCGCGACGAGGCGCATCGCTTCGCGATCACTCACCAGCGCAAGCGCCGCCGTCGTGACATCCAGACGGTGCTCCGCGAGATCCCCGGCCTCGGCGACGCCCGCATCAAGGCGCTGCTCACCCACTTCGGATCGGTCACGGCACTGCGCGCATCGAGTCCCGAGCAGATCGGCGAGGTGGCGGGCATCGGACCGGTCCTCGCCTCGACCATCCACGCGCATCTCGCTGGCGGACAGGCACCCGCGACTCGGTAGGCTGGTAGCAGCGAAGGGAGCAACGCATGGCGGCCGCAGAAGAGGGCGAGTTCCTCATCGTCACCGGGATGTCGGGAGCAGGCCGCACCACCGCGGCGAACGCACTCGAGGACCTCGGCTGGTACGTGGTCGACAATCTGCCTCCGCAGATCCTGCGGCCCCTTCTCGAGCTCACCGACATGGGAGCCGGGAACCTTCCGAAGATCGCCGCGGTCGTGGATGTCCGCGGACGCGGCCTGTTCGACGAGCTGCCGGACGTGTACCGCGTCCTGCGCTCCCGCGGCGGGGTGAAGGTGCTCTACCTCGATGCGTCCGACGACGTGCTCGTGCGCCGTTTCGAGTCCGTGCGCCGCCCCCATCCGCTGCAGGGTGACGGCACCCTTCTCGACGGCATCCGCACCGAGCGATCGCGTCTGGCCACCATCCGCGAATCGGCTGACCTGCTCATCGACACGTCGTCGCTGAACATCCATCAGCTCGCGATGCAGGTCTCGGAGATGTTCTCGGAGGAGGGTGCGGCGCGTCATCGCCTCACCATCCTCAGCTTCGGGTTCAAGTACGGGCTCCCGACCGACGTCGACCTCGTCGCCGACATGCGCTTCCTGCCGAACCCGTTCTGGAATGAGGAGCTGCGCGATTTCACCGGACGCGATGCGCCGGTGCGCGACTACGTGCTGGGTCTGCCGGGCTCGGAGCAGTTCCTCGACGCCTACGCCGCGGCGCTGCGTCCGGTGCTGGAGGGGTACCAGCGCGAGAACAAGAGCCACTCGACGGTCGCCATCGGCTGCACCGGCGGGAAGCACCGCTCGGTGGCCATGAGCGAGGAGCTGGCTCGGCGCCTCGCGGATGTGCCGGGTGTCGCCATCAACGTGCGCCATCGCGACCTCGGTCGGGAGTGACCCCCGGCCCGAGGCAGCCCATCCACCGGGCATCCGACCACGGGCGTCGACCGCCGCCGGCACGCGATCGGGTCGGTGCGCGGGCCCCGGGCCTTGTAGGCTAGTCCCTTGCGTCGCGATCCGACGCCTGGATCGTGAGGAGTCCCGTGGCACTAACCACCGACGTCAAGGCCGAGCTCGTCAGCGTGCGGAACCCACCCCCGGCGGTGCGCGTCGCCGAGGTGACGACCATCCTGCGTTTCGCCGGCGGTCTGCACTCGATCGCCGGTCGTGTCGCGGTCGAGGCCGAGGTGGATGCCGAGCTGCTGGCCCGTCGTGTCAGCCGCGATCTCGCCGAGATCTACGGCGTGCGTCCGGAGATCGCACAGGTCAAGGCCAGCGTCGCGACCGCCGGTGGCGCCCCGAGCGGTGCCCGCTGGGCGGTCCGGGTCATCGCCGCGGGGGAGACCCTGGCGCGCCAGACCGGTCTGCTCGACGCGCGACGTCGCCCGGTGCGCGGCCTGCCCAACCGCCTCACCACCGGCTCACCGGAGGAGCTCGCGGGGATCTGGCGCGGTGCGTTCCTGGCATCCGGATCCCTCAGCGAACCCGGTCGGTCAGCCATGCTGGAGATCTCGTGCCCGTCCGGTGAAGCCGCGATGGCGCTCGTCGGGGCCGCCCACCGTCTGGGCGTCGCGGCGAAGGCCCGTGAGGTGCGCGGCCTGCCCCGCGTGGTCGTGCGCGAGGGCGAGGCGATCCGTGCCATCCTCACCGCCATGGGCGCCCGCCGCACGGCGATCGCCTGGGAGGAGATGCGTCAGCGTCGCGAGGTGCGCGCCGGCGTGAACCGCCTGGTCAACTTCGATGACGCGAACCTGCGTCGGTCGGCGCAGGCCGCTGTGGCCGCGTGCGCTCGTGTGGAGCGCGCGCTGGAGATCCTGGGCGACGACGTGCCCGAGCACCTGCGCACCGCCGGAAGCCTCCGGCTCGCGCACCGCGACGCGAGCCTCGACGAGCTCGGACACCACGCCGACCCGCCGCTCACCAAGGACGCCGTCGCGGGGCGCATCCGCCGGCTGCTCGCCATGGCGGACAAGCGCGCCCAGCAGGAGGGCATCCCGGGCACCGAGGCCGCAGTGCCCGCCGGTCTCGACGGCTGAGGCCGACCGGAGGGCGCGCCGGATCCGGCATTCGGAACATCCGGCCGCCGGTCGCGTTGTCGTCAGTAGGATGAAAAACGTCTGCTCTGCGAGGCACTTCGGCGTCGCAGAGGATCGGCAAGCGCCGTGGCGCGGCGCGGATTGGATGAAATCGACATGGCGACCTACACGCTCCCCGACCTTCCCTACGACTTCGCGGCACTGGAACCGCACATCAGCGGCAAGATCATGGAACTGCACCATGACAAGCACCACGCCGCCTATGTCACCGGTGCGAACGCCGCGCTGGACGGCCTGGCCGAGGCCCGCGAGAGCGGCAACCTCGCCAACGTGAACAAGCTCGAGAAGGACCTCGCGTTCAACCTCGGCGGTCACGTCAACCACTCCATCTTCTGGACCAACCTCTCGCCCGAGGGCGGCGGACAGCCGGAAGGTGAGCTCAAGGCGGCGATCGACGAGTTCTTCGGCTCGTTCGAGAAGTTCCAGGCGCACTTCGCCGCCGCCGCGGCGGGCATCCAGGGCTCGGGCTGGGCGGTGCTCAGCTGGGACCCGATCGGCGCTCGCCTGATCATCCAGCAGCTCTTCGACCAGCAGGGCAACACCGCGCAGGGCACCATCCCGCTGTTCCAGCTCGACATGTGGGAGCACGCCTTCTACCTCGACTACCTCAACGTGAAGGCCGACTACATCAAGGCGGCGTGGAACATCGCCAACTGGGAGAACGTCTCGTCACGCTTCGAGATCGCGCGCGAGAAGACCTCCGGTCTGCTGGTACTGTCGTAAAAGACCGGCGTCCTAATGGGCGTCTGGCCCATTAGGACGCCGTTGTCCGCGCATTCCGCAAGAAATACGCATTTCCCCGAGTAAGAACCAGGAGACTTTCGTGTCTGTCAAGATCGGTATCAACGGCTTCGGTCGTATCGGACGTAACTTCCTTCGTGCGGCGCTCGCACAGAACGCTGACATCGAGATCGTCGCGGTCAACGACCTCACCGACAACGCCGCACTGGCGCACCTCCTCAAGTACGACTCGGTCGGCGGTCCGCTCGGCGTCGAGGTCTCGCACCAGGGCGACGTGATCACCGTCGGCGGCAAGGACATCAAGGTGTTCGAGGAGCGGGACCCGGCAGCGCTGCCGTGGGGCGAGCTCGGGGTCGACATCGTGATCGAGTCCACCGGCCGGTTCACCAAGGCCGCCGACGCCTCGAAGCACATCGCCGGCGGCGCCAAGAAGGTCATCATCTCGGCGCCCGGCACCGACGTCGACGGCACCTTCGTGATGGGCGTGAACGAGGACACCTACGACTCCGCCACGATGAACGTCATCTCCAACGCCTCGTGCACCACCAACTGCCTCGCGCCGCTCGCCAAGGTGTTCAACGACAAGTTCGGCATCGAGCGCGGGTTCATGATGACCGCGCACGCGTACACCGCAGACCAGAACCTGCAGGACGGCCCGCACAGCGACCTGCGCCGTGCCCGCGGTGCAGCGATCAACATCGTGCCGGCGTCGACGGGTGCCGCCAAGGCCATCGGCCTCGTGCTCCCCGAGCTCAACGGCAAGCTCAGCGGCTCGTCGTACCGCGTTCCGGTTCCCACCGGCTCGATCGTCGACCTCACCATCATCGCCGAGCGCGACGGCCTGACCGTCGACGAGATCAACGCCGCATACCGTGAGGCCGCAGCCGACGGTCGTCTGCAGGGCATCCTGGAGTACACCGAGGACCCGATCGTCTCGAGCGACATCCAGCTGAACCCGCACTCGTCGATCTTCGACGCGGAGCTGACCAACGTCAGCGGCAACCTCGTCAAGGTGTCCAGCTGGTACGACAACGAGTGGGGCTACTCCAACCGCCTCGTCGACCTCACCGAGTACGTCGCCGAGCGTCTCTGAACCATGGCGCTGCGCACTCTCGAGTCACTGGGGTCGCTGTCGGGCAGGCGGGTCATCGTCCGCTGCGATCTGAACGTCCCGCTGAAGGACGGCGTGATCGCCGATGACGGTCGCGTCAGGGCGTCACTGCCCACGCTCGAGGCCCTCACCGATGCCGGCGCGCGCGTGATCGTGTGCTCCCACCTGGGGCGCCCCGACGGCGCTCCCGATCCCCAGTACAGCCTCGAGCCGGTCGCGCAGCGACTGTCCGAGCTGCTCGACGCGCCGGTCGCCTTCGCGACGGACACGGTGGGCGACTCCGCGCGGGACACCGTCGCAGGCCTCGAGGACGGCGCGATCGCCGTCCTCGAGAACCTGCGGTTCAACCCCGGCGAGACTTCAAAGGACGACGCCACCCGCGCGGCGTTCGCCGGGCAGCTCGCCGAGCTGGGCGACGCCCTCGTCTCGGACGGGTTCGGCGTCGTGCACCGCAAGCAGGCCAGCGTCTACGACCTGGCCGAGCTGCTGCCGTCCGCGGCGGGCCTGTTGATCGCCGCCGAGCTGGACGTGCTCGACCGGCTCACCGAGAACCCCGAGCGCCCGTACACCGTGGTGCTCGGCGGATCGAAGGTGAGCGACAAGCTCGGCGTGATCTCGCACCTGCTGCCGCGTGTCGACCGTCTGCTCGTCGGAGGCGGGATGCTCTTCACCTTCCTCGCCGCGGAGGGCCACGCCGTGGCCTCGAGCCTGCTCGAGAAGGACCAGCTCGAGACCGTGCGCGGCTACATCTCCGAGGCGAAGGAGCGCGGCGTCGAACTCGTGCTGCCGACCGACGTCGTGGTGGCGTCCGGATTCGCCGCCGACGCCGACCACGAGACGGTTCCGGCGGATGCCATCGAGCAGAGCTCGTTCGGGGCATCCGGAATCGGCCTCGACATCGGACCCGACACGGCCGCGGCGTTCGCCGATGCCGTGCGATCGTCCGCGACCGTCTTCTGGAACGGGCCGATGGGCGTGTTCGAATTCCCGGCCTTCGCCGCGGGCACCAAGGCCGTCGCGCAGGCCCTCACCGAGGTCGACGGCCTGGGCGTCGTGGGCGGCGGCGACTCCGCCGCGGCCGTGCGCCAGCTCGGATTCTCGGACGACCAGTTCGGTCACATCTCGACGGGCGGAGGCGCCAGCCTCGAGTTCCTCGAGGGCAAGAAGCTACCGGGCCTCACGGTCCTCGGATGGGAGTGAACCCTGTGACAAGCGCGCAGAACCGCCGCACACCGCTCATCGCGGGCAACTGGAAGATGAACCTCGATCACCTCCAGGCCGTCGCGACCGTGCAGAAGCTGCACTGGACGCTGAAGGACGCCGGGCACGAGGGCGACTCCGTCGAGGTGGCTGTCTTCCCGCCGTTCACCGACATCCGCAGCGTGCAGACCCTCATCGACGCCGACAAGATCCCGTTCGCGCTCGGTGCGCAGGACCTCTCGGCGCACGACTCCGGGGCCTACACCGGAGAGGTGTCGGGCGCATTCCTGTCCAAGCTCAACGTCGGCTACGTGATCATCGGTCACTCCGAGCGTCGCGAGTACCACCGGGAGGACGACGCGGTCGTCAACGCGAAGGTGAAGGCCGCGCTGAAGCACGGTCTCGTCCCGGTGATCTGCGTCGGCGAGACCGCCGAGGATCTCGAGAAGTTCGGTGCCAGCGCGGTGCCGGCCGGCCAGCTGGAGAAGGCGCTCGAGGGTGTGCCGGCGTCGGCCGACATCGTCGTGGCGTACGAGCCGGTCTGGGCCATCGGCTCGGGCCAGGCGGCGACTCCGGCTCAGGCGCAGGACGTCTGCGCCGCCCTGCGCGGCGTGCTCGCGAAGGTGCTCGACGAGGATGCCGCCGCGCGCACCCGCGTGCTGTACGGCGGATCGGTCAAATCGGGCAACATCGCCAGCTTCATGCGCGAGCCGGATGTGGACGGTGCGCTGGTGGGTGGCGCGAGCCTCGTCGTCGACGAGTTCGCGGCGATCGTTCGCTTCCAGAAGCACGTCGGCGTGTGAGTCGGGACGGGGCGCGCGAGCGCCTCGTCCTATAATTGACCGCTAGACGGGCATTCCGGCCCCGGCGAAAGGCTTTCCTCGTGCAGGTTCTCGAGTTCGTTCTGCAGGTGCTCACTGGCGTGACCAGTGTGCTGCTGACGCTCCTCATTCTTCTTCACAAGGGCCGCGGTGGCGGCCTGTCCGACATGTTCGGCGGGGGGATGTCGGCCGCTGTCGGCTCATCCGGTCTCGCCGAGCGCAACCTCAACCGATTCACGATCGTGCTCGCCCTGATCTGGTTCATCTCGATCGTCGCGCTCGGTCTCATCACGAAGTTCCAGGTGATCTGATGGCTACCGGAGGAAACGCGATCCGCGGCACACGTGTCGGCTCGGGTCCCATGGGCGAGCAGGACCACGGCTACCACGCCGACCGCATCGCCGTGTCCTACTGGGACGGACTCGGCAACGAGACCGTCCGCTATTTCGCGGCAGGGCTCCCCGACGACGAGATCCCCGAGACCATCGACCACCCGCAGAGCGGGCTGCCCGCGGGTCGCGACCGGCAGAACCCGCCGATGCTCGCCAAGCCCGAGCCGTACAAGACGCACCTCGCGTACGTGAAGGAGCGCCGCACCGACGAAGAGGCCGAGCAGCTTCTCGAGGACGCGCTCACGCAGCTGCGCGAGCGCCGCGGCGGCAACTGAGAACCACACGAGGAACCCCCGGAGTCTGCGACTCCGGGGGTTCTTCGCGTCTCGGGCTCTATGCGGGCCGGCGATCGAGTCGGATGCCGGGAACGCCCCGGCATGCGAGAAGGCCCCCACCTCGCGGTGGGGGCCTTCGTCAGGAGAGGGGATGACGGGAATCGAACCCGCGTCATTAGTTTGGAAGACTAAGGCTTTACCATTAAGCTACATCCCCGGAATTCCGGCGGTGTCTCGCCCTCATGGCGCCCCGCCGAGCGGAGCACCTCGTAAAGCATAGCGGACGGAGCGACGTGTTCTGTCCGTTAGACTCGTCAGGGCCGTTCCCGTGTGCGCGGGTTCAAGCCGGGGCGTAGCTCAGCTTGGTAGAGCGCCCGCTTTGGGAGCGGGAGGTCGCAGGTTCAAATCCTGTCGCCCCGACCACAGCCCGAAGACTTCACGACCGCGTCGTCAACGCGGAAACCACAAGGAGACACACCAGCATGGCCAACAGCACCGTCGAGAAGCTGTCCCCGACCCGGGTCAAGCTCACCATCACGGTCACCCCTGAGGACCTCAAGCCGAGCATCGCGCACGCCTACGAGCACATCGCTCAGGACGTGCAGATCCCCGGTTTCCGCAAGGGCAAGGTCCCCGCTCCGATCATCGACCAGCGTGTCGGCCGCGGCGCCGTCATCGAGCACGCCGTGAACGAGGCCCTCGACGGCTTCTTCCGCGAGGCGGCCGCCGAGCACAACGTCCGCATGGTCGGACGTCCCGCCGCCGACATCACGCAGTGGCCGAACGAGAAGGACTTCTCGGGTGACCTGCTCGTCGACATCGAGGTCGACGTGCGCCCCGAGATCGAGCTTCCCGAGCTCTCGGACATCACGCTGACCGTCGACGCCGTCGAGGCCGACGAGGCGGCGATCGACGCCGAGCTCGACAGCCTGCGCGCGCGCTTCGGCACCCTGATCCCCGTCGACCGCCCGGCGGCCACGGGCGACTTCGTCGAGCTCGACCTCGTCGCCACCATCGACGGCGCCGAGATCGACCGCGCCGAAGGCGTGTCGTACGAGATCGGCTCCGGCGAGCTGCTCGAGGGCATCGACGAGGCGCTCGACTCGCTCACCGCGGGCGAGGAGACGACCTTCCGCTCGACTCTCGTGGGCGGCGACCACGCCGGCGAGCAGGCCGAGGTGTCGGTCACGCTCAAGGCTGTCAAGGAGCGCGAGCTGCCCGAGGCCGACGACGACTTCGCTCAGATGGCGTCGGAGTTCGACACGGTCGCCGAGCTGCGCGACAGCCTCGCCGAGCGCGTCGCACAGCAGGGCGTCTTCACCCAGGGGGCCGCCGCTCGCGACCAGCTCATCGAGAGGCTGCTCGAGCAGGTCGAGATCCCCGTTCCGGCCCAGCTCATCGAGGACGAGGTGCACGCGCACCTCGAGAACGAGAACCGCCTCGAGGACGACGAGCACCGTGCCGAGGTGGCCGAGGCCAGCGAGAAGCAGTTCCGCACGCAGGTGCTGCTCGACACGATCGCCGAGAACGCGAACGTGCAGGTCTCGCAGGAGGAGCTCAGCCAGTACCTCATCCAGTCGGCCGCGCAGTACGGCATGGCTCCGCAGGAGTTCGTCGAGGCGCTGCAGGGCGCCGGTCAGCTGCCCGCGCTCGTCGGCGAGGTCGCCCGCAACAAGGCACTGGCCGCGACCCTCGGCAAGGTGAACATCGTCGACAGCAACGGCAAGAAGGTCGACCTGTCCGAGTTCATCGGCGACGCCGAGGACGAGGACGACGCTGAGACCGAGGAGGCTGGCGCCGCCGACGAGAAGCCTGCCGCCGACGAGAAGCCGGCCAAGAAGTCTCCCGCGAAGAAGAAGGCTCCCGCGAAGAAGGACGCCGCCGACGAGGCGGACGCTGACAAGCCCGCCGCCAAGAAGCCGGCTGCGAAGAAGGCTCCGGCCAAGAAGGCCGCCGCGAAGGACGAGGCCGAGAAGGCCGAGTGATCCTCGCATGATCGAACGAGGGGCGGATGCTGCGGCATCCGCCCCTCGTCGTATCAGGAGAGGCGACGGGGCGGTGTGGCCGCGGACGGGCGGCGGTGGGTGGATGCCGCCCCGCCACGCTGATATGCCGACGGCGAACACGGCCGGGCACGCGCGCCGCCGCCGGTAGATTCGAATCACCGACACACGGAAGCAGGAGCTGACATGGCTGAACCCCTGATGGCGACGAGCGTCTTCGACAGACTGCTCAAGGACCGCATCATCTGGCTGGGCTCTGAGGTGCGCGACGAGAACGCGAACGAGATCTGCGCGAAGATCCTCCTTCTCGCCGCCGAGGACTCGGAGAAGGACATCTACCTCTACATCAACTCTCCCGGCGGGTCGATCACCGCGGGCATGGCGATCTACGACACCATGCAGTTCGTGCCGAACGACATCGTCACCGTCGGCATCGGCATGGCCGCGTCGATGGGCCAGCTGCTGCTCACCAGCGGCACGAAGGGCAAGCGCTACATCACCCCGAACGCGCGTGTGCTGCTGCACCAGCCGCACGGCGGCTTCGGCGGCACGGCGAGCGACATCCAGACGCAGGCTCAGCTGATCCTGTCGATGAAGCGTCGACTTGCGGAGATCACCGCCGGTCAGACCGGAAAGACGGTGGAGCAGATCAACGCCGACGGCGACCGCGACCGCTGGTTCACCGCAGACGAGGCCCTCGAGTACGGCTTCGTCGACCACATCCGCGAGCACGCCAGCGACGTCACCGGCGGCGGCGGCACCGGCGCAGACCAGTAAGGAAGGAACACACACATGCACACCCCCACCTTCCGCGCTGCCGGAAACCTGCCCTCCAGCCGTTACGTGCTCCCGCAGTTCGAGGAGCGCACCGCCTACGGCTTCAAGCGCCAGGACCCGTACAACAAGCTCTTCGAGGACCGCGTGATCTTCCTCGGCGTGCAGGTCGACGACGCGTCGGCTGATGACGTGATGGCCCAGCTGCTGGTTCTCGAGAGCCAGGATGCCGAGCGCGACATCACCATGTACATCAACTCGCCCGGTGGCTCGTTCACCGCGATGACGGCGATCTACGACACCATGCAGTACGTCGCGCCGCACATCCAGACCGTGGTGCTCGGACAGGCCGCCTCGGCGGCATCCGTCCTGCTCGCGGCCGGCGCCCCCGGCAAGCGGCTCGCGCTGCCGAACGCCCGCGTGCTCATGCACCAGCCCGCGATGGGCGAGGCGGGCCACGGCCAGGCATCCGACATCGAGATCCAGGCCGCCGAGATCCTGCGCATGCGCACCTGGCTTGAGGAGACCATGTCGCGGCACACCGGCAAGGCGGTCGAGCAGGTCAACCGCGACATCGATCGCGACAAGATCCTGTCGGCGAACGAGGCCCTCGAGTACGGCATCGTCGACCAGGTGCTCACCTCGCGCAAGCGCAGCTGACCCGTCGTCACGACGAACGGCCCGGGCATTCGTCCGGGCCGTTCTTGCGTGCTCGGGCGCTCGTCGCCGCGAGTACGCTGGAGTTCCCACCATTCCGACCTGGAGGCCCTCGTGTCCGCACCCCTCGCCCGGCACATCGACCACACGCTGCTCAAGCCCGAGGCTACGAGCGCCGACATCGCCGCGGCGATCGCCGAGGCCGCCGACCTCGGTACCTACAGTGTGTGCCTTTCGCCGTCCGCGCTGCCCGTCGACCTGCCGGGCGAGCTGAAGCTCGCGGTCGTCATCGGGTTCCCCAGTGGCAAGCACCACTCGTCGATCAAGGCCGCCGAGGCGGCTCTGGCCGTGGCCGAGGGTGCGGACGAGCTCGACATGGTCATCGACATCGGCGCGGCGATCGAAGGACGCTACGCCGACGTCGAGGCCGACATCCGCGCCGTGCGCGACGCGGCTCCCCGCCCCGTCGTGCTGAAGGTCATCATCGAGTCCGCCGCGCTGAGCGACGAGGCCATCGTGGCCGTGTGCCGGGCCGCCGAGGAGGCGGGCGCCGACTTCGTGAAGACGTCCACGGGCTTCCACCCGTCCGGCGGTGCCAGCGTGCACGCCGTGTCGCTGATGAAGCAGACCGTCGGAGACCGGCTCGAGGTCAAGGCATCCGGAGGCATCCGCACGGCCGCCGATGCCCAGCAGATGATCGAGGCGGGCGCGACGCGCCTCGGCCTGTCGTCGTCGCGCGCGATCCTCGAGGGAGCCGAGGCTGCGGCGGGGTACTGACTCTCACGTGACCGACTCCAATGCCGCACTGTGTCGGTGCCTGCGGTTAGGCTCGATTGACGGCATCAGGACCCTGCCTGGCCGAATGCTCGAGGAGGACGCGCATGGCACGCATCGGTGAAAGCGCTGATCTGTTCAAATGCTCTTTCTGTGGGAAGAGTCAGAAGCAGGTCCAGCAGCTCATCGCCGGCCCCGGTGTGTACATCTGCGACGAGTGCGTCGAGCTGTGCAACGAGATCATCGAAGAGCGCATGGCCGAGGCCGGCAGCGGCCCGGTCGCCGACTTCGAGCTGCCGAAGCCTCGTGAGATCTTCTCGTTCCTCGAGGAGTACGTGGTCGGTCAGGATGCCGCGAAGCGCTCGCTCGCTGTAGCGGTCTACAACCACTACAAGCGCGTCCGCGCCCGCGGCACCATCCAGTCCGCCGAGCAGAAGGCGGAAGAGGTCGAGGTCGCCAAGAGCAACATCCTCATGCTCGGTCCGACCGGCTGCGGCAAGACCTATCTCGCCCAGACGCTCGCCAAGCGGCTGAACGTGCCCTTCGCCGTGGCCGATGCGACGGCGCTGACCGAGGCCGGCTACGTGGGCGAGGATGTCGAGAACATCCTGCTCAAGCTGCTGCAGGCGGCCGACTACGACACCAAGCGCGCCGAGACCGGCATCATCTACATCGACGAGATCGACAAGATCGCCCGCAAGGCCGAGAACCCCTCCATCACCAGGGACGTGTCGGGTGAGGGCGTGCAGCAGGCGCTGCTGAAGATCCTCGAGGGCACCGTCGCGTCGGTGCCGCCGCAGGGTGGGCGCAAGCACCCGCACCAGGAGTTCCTGCAGATCGACACGACGAACGTGCTGTTCATCGTCGCGGGAGCGTTCGCCGGGCTGGAGGAGATCATCTCGGCCCGCGTGGGCAAGCACGGCGTCGGGTTCGGCGCTCCGCTGCACGACAAGGGCAAGGACCTCGATCTGTTCAGCGAGGTGCTGCCGGAGGATCTGCACAAGTTCGGGCTCATCCCCGAGTTCATCGGGCGCCTGCCCGTCGTGACCTCGGTGTCGCCGCTCGACCAGGACGCCCTGATCGACATCCTCACCGGTCCCCGCAATGCGCTCGTGAAGCAGTATCAGCGGATGTTCGAGATCGACGGTGTGCAGCTCGAGTTCGAGGAGGACGCGCTGCGTTCCATCGCCGACCTCGCGGTGCTGCGCAAGACCGGCGCCCGCGGCCTTCGTGCGATCCTCGAGGACGTGCTCGGGCCGATCATGTTCGAGATCCCGTCGGCAGAGGACGTGTCGAAGGTCGTGGTCACCAAGGCCGCGGTCGACGAGGGCGCGCCGCCCACGGTCGTTCTCTCGCGCAAGCGCAAGAGCGCCTGATTCGCCGGGCGACCGCGCAGCGCGAGCGGTTCACCCCTGCCATCCGCTCGCGTGGCTCACGCGCGGATGGCAGAGCGGGACGGGGCGCCGCACGCCCGAGTTGACCGGATGAGCGCGTTCACCCGCTGAGGCGACTCATCACGCGCTCGAGTCCGTCGACGACCAGCCGCACACTGCGGCGGCGCAGTGTCTCGGGGCGCGCCAGCACGTCGATGAGGCGGTGCGTGCTCACGCCCAGCAGCGGGATGCGCACGATCTCACGATCGTCGACGCTGCGCGAGGTGTATCGGGGCAGCATGCCCACGGCGTCGCCCGCCGCGATGGTCGCCGCGACGGTGGCGTAGTCGTTGACACGGTGCTGCACGCGCGGTGCGATGTTCGCGACGGCCGCGATCGCGCGCAGCACGTCATCGGGGGAGTAGCCGATCCGACTGGTCACCCAGCGCTCTCCGGCGACGTCGGCGGGAGTCACGGCGCGGCGCGCGGCGAGCGGGTGCGACGCGGCGACCGCGACGTCGAGCGGCTCGCGGACAAGGGTGAGGCTGCGCACACCCTGCGACGGCCAGGGCTCGGAGTGCTCCATCCGGTGCGCGAGCACGAGGTCGTAGCGGGCGGTGAGCGCGGGGAACTCACTCTGCGCGACGTCCTCATCGGTCAGCTGCACGGTCGGTGAATCGTCGCTCCCGGCGAGGTCGCGCAGCAGGGCACCGAACAGTGCCTGCCCCGCGCTGTGGAAGCCGCTCACGGTGACCACTCCGGCGGAATCCTGCTCGAACGCGTCCAGCGCGCCGCGGGCGGCGGCCATCGCGTCCAGCGCCTCCGCCCCGGCCTCGGCGAGCACCCGCCCGGCGGCGGTGAGCGCGAGGGTGCGACCGTGTCGCCGGGTGAGCGGGGTGCGCACGCCGCGCTGCAGGGCGGCGAGCTGCTGGGAGACGGCCGACGGCGTCACGTGCAGCGCATCGGCGACGGCCGTCACGCTGCCGAGGGCGCCTAGTTCTCGCAGGATCTGCAGCTGGTGAAGCTCCACCCCTCGATCGTATCTTTCAGTGCAGCTTAATTCACTATGCAGAAAGAGAGCGTTGCTCTACAACGGCGGATGCGGTGAGATCGAGACCATGAAGGCACTGTTCAAGAGCGCACCACGCGCCGGCTTCGAGCTCGTCGACAGGCCGGACCCTGCGGCCGGCGCCGGCGAGGTCGTCATCCGCGTGCTGCGCACTGGGATCTGCGGCACCGACCTGCACATCCACCGCTGGGACGAGTGGGCTGCGTCGGCGATCCAGACGCCGCTGATCCCCGGGCACGAGTTCTACGGCGAAGTCGTCGACGTCGGCGACATGGTGCACGACATCGCCGTCGGCGACCGTGTCTCGGGTGAAGGACACATCGTCTGCGGCACCTGCCGCAACTGCCGCGCAGGGCGCCGGCAGATGTGTATCCGCACCGTCGGGCTCGGCCTGCAGCGCGACGGCGCCTTCGCCGAGTACCTCTCCCTCCCCGCCACGAACGTGTGGGTGCATCACGACGACGTGACCCCCGAGCTCGGCGCGATCTTCGACCCGCTCGGCAATGCCGTGCACACCGCGCTGATGTACCGCGTGATCGGCGAGGACGTGCTGGTCACCGGGTGCGGGCCCATCGGCCTGATGTCGATCGCCGTCGCCCGACATGCCGGCGCGCGATTCATCGTCGCCACCGACGTCAGCATCCCGCGACTCGAGATGGCGAGGCAGATGGGGGCTGACGCCGTCGTCGACGTCTCGACGCAGGACATCCGCGAGGCGCAGCGCGCGCTCGGGATGCGCGAGGGCTTCGACATCGGCTTCGAGATGAGCGGTGCGCCCGCGGCGCTCCCGGCGATGATCGACAACATGAACCACGGCGGACAGATCGCCATGCTGGGGCTGCCCAGCGCCGGCTTCGACATCGACTGGAGCAAACTCGTCACCCACATGCTCACGATCAAGGGCGTCTACGGGCGAGAGATGTTCGAGACCTGGAACGCGATGGGGGCCATGCTGCAGACCAGTGCCACCCTGCGCGAATCGATCACCCGCGTGATCGCGGATGTCATCCCCGCGCGCGACTGGGAGCGTGGATTCGCCGCCGCCGAGTCGGCAGGCACGGGGAAGATCATCCTCGACTGGACCGAGCTGTGAGAACCGGGCTGTGAGAACCGAACTGTAAGGAGCTGTCATGTACGCGACATTCAAGGATCACCTGCAGGCCGAGCTCGCGGGCATCGAAGAGGCGGGCCTCACCAAGCGGGAGCGCGGCATCCGCGGACCTCAGAAGGCGCAGATCGTCACGGGCGGCACGGAGGTGCTCAACTTCTGCGCCAACAACTACCTCGGCCTCGCCGACGACCAGCGCATCCTGGACGCCGCTCACCGGGCGCTCGACGAGTGGGGCTACGGTCTCGCCAGTGTGCGCTTCATCTGCGGCACGCAGGAGCAGCACCTCGAACTCGAGAAGCGCCTCGCCGCCTTCCTCGGCACGGACGACGCGATCCTGTACTCCTCCTGCTTCGATGCGAACGGCGGCGTGTTCGAGACCCTGTTCTCGGCCGAGGATGCGATCATCTCCGACGAGCTGAACCACGCGTCGATCATCGACGGCATCCGTCTGTCGAAGGCGCGTCGTCTGCGCTACCGCAACCGCGACATGGCTGATCTCGAGGAGCAGCTGAAGGCCGCGGCGGATGCCCGATTCCGCGTCATCGTCACGGACGGGGTCTTCTCGATGGACGGCTACATCGCGCCGCTGCGCGAGATCTGCGACCTGGCGGAACGCTACGACGCGCTCGTGTTCGTCGACGACTCGCACGCCGTCGGCTTCGTGGGGGAGAGCGGACGCGGCACGCCCGAGCTGTGCGGCGTGTCCGATCGCGTCGACATCTACACCGGCACGTTCGGCAAGGCCCTCGGTGGCGCCTCGGGCGGTTACGTCGCCGCACACCGCGACATCGTCGCCCTGCTGCGCCAGCGCTCCCGGCCCTATCTCTTCTCGAACACCCTGGCGCCGTCGATCGTCGCCGGCACGCTGACCGCGCTCGACCTGGTCGAGAGCTCGGCCGATCTGAGGTCTCGCCTCCGCGAGAACGCGGAGCTGTTCCGTCGGCGCATGGCCGAGGAGGGGTTCGAGCTGCTGGCCGGCGAGCATCCGATCGTGCCCGTGATGTTCGGAGACGCCGCGCTCACCGCGCGCATCGCCGACGAGATGCAGCGCCAGGGTGTGTACGTGACGGCATTCAGCTTCCCGGTGGTGCCGCGCGGCCACGCGCGCATCCGCGTGCAGCTCTCCGCAGCGCACACACAGGAGCAGGTGGAGCGCTGCGTGGCGGCCTTCGTCGCGGCTCGGGAGGCTGTGAGCTGACCTGACCCGCGGAGAGCACGACCGGCCGGGAGCAGGTGCAAAGAAATACTTGCAAAGGGATGTTTGCAAGGATATCTTTGCATTCATGACCGCGAACGATACCTACGGCCGCACTCTCGAGCCGAGCGCGCTGAAGGCGCTCGCGCATCCGATGCGCGTGCGGATCTACGATCTCCTCAGCGAGCGGGGTCCGCAGACCGCCAGCAGTCTCGCGGCGCTGATCGGCGAGACCTCCGGGGCGACCAGCTATCACCTGCGCGCCCTGGCAGCCCACGATCTCATCCGGGAGGTGCCGGACCGCGGCACGGCGCGTGAGCGCTGGTGGGAGCGGCCCAAGGGACGCATCAACATGCCCGGCCCGGCAGAGGCGATGTCGCCGTCGAACCGCGCGGCAGCCCAGATCGTCACCACCGAGTTCCTGCGTCTGCGTCACCAGACTCTGATGGAGTACATCAACCGGCCGGAGTCCGATCAGCCCGAGGGGTGGCAGGACGCCGGCCTGGTCATGACGACGATGCTCGACATCACCGCCGAGCAGATGACGGAGCTCAAGAACGAGCTCAGCGCCGTGGTGGATGCCGCCATCGAGCGCTACCGCGGGCAGGAGGCCCAGCCAGGCACCCGGCGCGTGACTCTGCGCGCCGAGGTCTTCGACCTTCCTGCGGCGCCGCGCCGCAGGACTCCCGAACAGGAGTGACCATGACCAGCGCGACTCTTCGTCTCGCCACGCCCACCGCGGTGGAGCGCGCCCTGCAGCGTCTCTCGATCGCCCTGGCCCGCTACGTCGAACGCCGCATCGCACGGCGCGCCGAGCGCCGCGAGCTCGCGCTCGACCTGCTGCGCGAGCAGCACGCCAGGCGGCAGGATCCGCGAGCGCTCGACATCGCCCTGCTCGCGATCGGATCCCGGCCCCGGCCCTGACCGCCCGCCGATGCGCCGGGGTTCAGTCCTGGAACGGGCGGGCGAGAACCTCGCCGGATGCGGTGAGCACGACCTCCCACCCGGCATCCAGCTCAGCGATCGGCCGACCCTCGAGCCAGGTGAGTGTCCAGTGGCCGCTCAGCCCGCGAGCCTCGATCTCGGCGATGGCCGGACGCAGGGAGGCGGGGACGGAGGCCGGCGGCTCAGCCCCCGTCGCCCAGCGCGTGCCCAGCTGCATCAGCCCTCCACCGGTGCCAGCTCGATCGCGGTGACCGCGAGCTCGTCGGCCTCGGCGAACTCCAGCTCGGCGATCCGGCCCACCGCGCGCAGGTCGTCGGCCGCGGCGCGCAGCGCGTCGATCTTCGCCGCCGGAGCCGAGATGGTCGCGGTCGCGACCGGGGTCTTCTGCGAGGCCTTCGCCTCGGTCTTCGCCCGGCGGATGCCGATCAGGGCCTCACTCGCCGTCGCGAGCACCGCAGGGTTGCCGTCGATGCCGAGCGGCTCCGGCCAGGTCGCCGTGTGGATCGAGCCCTCCTCGAACCACGACCACGCCTCCTCGGTCGCGAACGACACGATCGGGGCGAGCAGGCGCAGCAGCGTCGACAGTGCCAGGCGCAGCGCGAGCGCCGCCGAGGCCTGGTTGACGTCGGTCTGGTCGTACGCGCGCTCCTTGACGAGCTCCAGATAGTCGTCGCAGAACGTCCAGAAGAACGCCTCGGTGATCTCGAGCGCCTTGGCCTGGTCGTAGTTCTCGTACGCCCTGGTCGCCTCACGCACGACCTGATCGAGGGCGGTGAGCATCGATGCGTCCAGGGCGTGCGTGACCTCTGCGCCCTCGGGCACGGGGAACGACAGCACGAACTTCGCCGCGTTGAGGATCTTGATCGCGAGCCGCCGCCCGATCTTCACCTGCGTGGGGTTCTGCGGGTCGAAGGCCGCATCCATGCCGAGGCGGCTGGACGCCGACCAGTAGCGCACGGCGTCGGAGCCGTGCGTGGAGAGGATGTCTGCCGGCGTGACGACGTTGCCCTTCGACTTCGACATCTTCTTGCGGTCGGGGTCGACGATGAAGCCGCTGATGGCCGCGTTGCGCCACGGCGAGCGCTGGTCTTCGAGCGTCGAGCGCAGCATGGTCGAGAACAGCCAGGTGCGGATGATGTCCTGGCCCTGCGGGCGCAGGTCGAACGGGGCGACCGCGTTCCACAGCTCCTCGTCGCGCTGCCAGCCGCCGGCCAGCTGCGGGGTGAGCGACGAGGTGGCCCAGGTGTCGAAGATGTCGGCTTCGGCGTCGAACCCGCCGGGCACGCCGCGCTGATCCTCGGTGTACCCCTCGGGCACGTCCGTGGTGGGGTCGATGGGCAGGGTCGCCGGCGACGGGGTCAGCACGCGCTCGTAGTCGCGCTCGCCGTTCTCGTCGAGGGCGTACCAGACGGGGATCGGCACGCCGAAGAAGCGCTGGCGCGAGATGAGCCAGTCGCCGGTCAGCCCGCCGACCCAGTTCTCGTACCGCACGCGCATGAAGTCGGGATGCCACCGAAGCTCGCGTCCGTTCTCGAGCAGCTGCTCGCGCAGCTGCTCGTCGCGGGCGCCGTTGCGGATGTACCACTGGCGCGTCGAGACGATCTCGAGCGGACGATCGCCCTTCTCGAAGAACTTCACCGCGTGGCTGAAGGGCTTGCCGACCTCGAGCAGGTCTCCCGAGGCCTGCAGCTGCTCGACGACGCTCTTGCGCGCGCTGAACACCGTCTTGCCCGCGAGTTCGGCGTACGCAGCGCGGCCGGCATCCGACGTGATCGCGTCGGGAGCGTCGGCGAGCACCCGGCCGTCCTTGCCCAGGATGGTGCGGTTGGGCAGGTCGAGCTCGCGCCACCAGATGATGTCGGTCACGTCGCCGAAGGTGCAGATCATGGCGATACCCGAGCCCTTGTCGGGCTGGGCGAGGTGGTGGGCGAGAACGGGCACCTCGACGTCGAAGATCGGGGTGCGCACGGTCTTGCCGAAGTAGGGCTGGTAGCGCTCGTCGTCGGGGTGCGCGACCAGGGCCACGCACGCCGGCAGCAGCTCGGGACGGGTCGTCTGAATCTCGATGTCACCGGACCCGTCGGTCTTGTGGAACGCGACGCGGTGGTACGCGGCCTGCTGCTCGCGGTCCTCGAGCTCTGCCTGGGCGATCGCCGAACGGAAGTCGATGTCCCACAGGGTGGGCGCCATCGACTGGTAGGCCTCGCCGCGCTCGAGTCCGCGCAGGAAGGCGAGCTGGCTCTGGCGGATCGTGTCGTCGGAGATCGTGCGGTAGGTCTGCGTCCAGTCGACGCTGAGGCCGAGCTGGCGGAACAGCGCCTCGAACTGCTTCTCGTCCTCGACGGTCAGCTTCTCGCACAGCTCGATGAAGTTGCGGCGGCTGATCGGCTGCTGGTCGGCTGCGCGGGACGACTTGTTGTCGCCGCCCTCGAACGGAGGCGTGAAGTCGGGGTCGTAGGGCAGCGTGGGATCGCAGCGCACGCCGTAGTAGTTCTGCACGCGGCGTTCGGTGGGCAGGCCGTTGTCGTCCCAGCCCATCGGGTAGAACACGTTCTTGCCGCGCATGCGCTCGAAGCGGGCCTTGATATCGGTGTGCGTGTAGGAGAACACGTGACCGATGTGCAGGCTTCCGGAGGCCGTCGGCGGGGGAGTGTCGATCGAGTAGACGCTGTCGCGTCCGGATGCCGTGGCCAGGGCGCGGTCGAAGAGGAACGTGCCCTCCTCGGACCACCGCTCACCCCACTTCGCTTCGAGGCCTTCGAGCGCGGGCTTGTCAGGGATGCTGGACATGGAGTCTCCTCGAGCGATGTGTGCGGCACTGTGTGAGCGTGCCTGAGTGTGGGTTGTGCCGCGAGTCTACCGGTCACCCCACGGCCACTCCTAGATCGACCGCGTCCAACAATCACCGATAGGATGGAGCGTTCCCCCTCCCTGCACTCATCGAGGTTCCGAATGCCGTCTCGTCCCGCGCGCCGACTCCTGCCCCTGGCCGTCCTTGCCACCGCATCCGCTCTTGTGCTGAGCGCCTGCGCGGGCCCCGCCGATGGCGGCAGCGGGGGCGACGCCGACGCCGAGCTCGTCTGGGCCATCGAGGGCGCCAACCTGTCGGCCGGCCACATGGACCCGCAGACCAGTCAGCTCGACGTGTCGGGCATGGTGCAGCGTCAGGTGCTCGACTCGCTCGTCTTCCAGGAGGCCGACGGGTCGTTCTCCCCGTGGCTCGCGAAGAGCTGGGAGGTCTCCGACGACGGGAGGACATACACCTTCGACCTGCGTGACGACGTCACCTTCTCGGACGGCACGCCGTTCGACGCCGCCGCGGTGAAGGCCAACTTCGATCGCATCGTCGACCCGGCGACGAAGTCCGCACAGGCGGCGAGCATGCTCGGCGGCGAGCTGTACGCGGGCACCGAGGTCACCGGCGAGCACACCGTCGAGGTCAGCTTCACCCAGCCGTACGCGCCCTTCCTGCAGGCGGCGAGCACCGCGCAGCTCGGCTTCTGGTCGCCGAAGGTGCTCGAGACGTCCGCCGACCAGCTCGCGGCGGGCGGACCCGACGTCACCGTCGGCACCGGCCCGTTCGTGCTCAGCGAGTACACCGCCGATCAGGAGATCGTCTACACCCGCAACGACGACTACGCCTGGGGGCCCGACGGCGCCCAGGCGCCGAAGATCCAGACCCTGCGCGTGGAGCTGCTGCCCGAGGCATCCGTCCGCGCCGGCGTGCTCTCCTCCGGCGAGGCGGACGTCGCGACCCAGCTGCCGCCGAATGTCGTCGCCGACCTCGGCGACGACATCGCCGTCACCGCGAAGGAGTACCCGGGTCTGCCGTACTCGCTGTTCCTCAACGAGAAGCACGGCGTCTTCGCCGACCAGAAGGTGCGCCAGGCGTTCTCGCTGGCGATCGACATCGACGCGGCCGTCGAGGAGATCTTCTTCGGCGAGTTCCCCCGCGCCTGGAGCATCCTCGGTCCGACCACCCCCGGCTACGACGCGTCGCTCGAAGGCACCTGGGCCTTCGACGCCGACAGGGCGAACGCCCTGCTCGATGAGGCCGGCTGGACCGAGCGCGGCGCCGACGGCATCCGGATGAAGGACGGCGAGCGCCTCTCGGCCCGCTGGATCGCCTGGACGCCGATCTCCGACGACCGCACCGCGCTCGCCAACGCCATCCAGTCCGACCTGAAGGATGTCGGCTTCGAGATCGTGCGGGAGAAGCTGGAGCCGGCCGCCTACAACGAGCAGTACGGCCCGAAGACCTACGACATCACCGACTGGGACTTCTCGGGTGTCGATGCCGACCTGCTGCGCAGCCACCTCGGCACCGACGGCTTCCAGAACGCATCGCAGGTGAGCGACCCCGCCGTCGACGACCTGCTGGAGCGGGGCCTGTCCACCTCCGACACCGGCGAGCGCGCCGAGATCTACACCGAACTGCAGCAGTGGAACGCCGAGCACGTCGCGATCGTGCCGCTGTACGTCTCGTCTCTGATCACCGGGTCCGCATCGACCGTGCAGGGGCTGGAGTACGACCTGTACGGACGCCCGCTGTTCTACGACGCGAGCGTCAGCCGCTGACGTGCGGCGCGTCCTCATCCGGCTCGCGGGGATCGCGGCGTCCGCCGTCCTCGTCCTGTGGGGTGCGGCGACGCTCGCGTTCCTGGCGTTCCGGGTCATCCCCGGCGATGCGGTCTCGGTGATGCTCGGCCCGCAGGCGAAGGTGAGCGAGGCGGTGAAGGCAGCCGTGCGAGCCGAGCTCGGCCTCGATCGTCCCGCGCTCGAGCAGTACCTCTCGTACATCGGCGGACTGCTGCGAGGAGACCTGGGCACGTCGTATCAGCTCCGGATGCCCGTGACCGAGGTCATCGGGCGGCAGCTCGGCGCCACCCTGCAGCTGACCGCGGTGGCGCTGCTGATCGCAGTGGTCGTCGCGCTCGCCGTGGCGCTGCTCGCACGTCGCGGACCGGCGCGGGCGGTGGTGGTCGCGGGGGAGCTGATCGTGCTGTCGTCGCCGGTGTTCTGGATCGGGATCCTGCTGCTGGCCGTGTTCGCCTTCGGCCTGGGCTGGTTCCCGGTGGCGGGCACCCGCAGCCCCGCCACTGTCGTGCTGCCCGCCCTCACCCTCGCCCTTCCGGTGTCGGCGCTGATCAGTCAGGTGCTGCGCGACGGCATCGATGAGGCGGAGCGGCAGCCGTTCGCCGAGACCGTCCGCTCCCGCGGCGCCGGTCCGGCCCGCCTCGTGCTGCGGCACTCGCTGCGCCACGGCGCCGCGGGCGCGCTCACCCTCGCCGCATATCTGATCGGATCGCTGCTCGGCGGGGCGGTGCTCGTCGAGACCGTCTTCGCGCGGCCGGGGCTCGGCCGGGTGACGCTGACCGCCATCGTCGACCGCGACCTGCCGGTCGTGGCCGGGGTGATCATGCTCAGCGCGCTGGTGTTCGTCGTCGTCAACGTGATCGTGGAGCTGCTGCACCCGGTCATCGACCCGCGGCTGCGCGCGCGGCCGGCCGTGTTCGAGGCGCCGCCCATCGAGGAGCGCCGATGATCGCGCGACGGGTGGGACTGACCTGCGCCGTGGCGTTCCTCGCCGTGGTCGCGCTCGCCGCCGTCTTCCCCGATCTGCTCGCGACCCACGACCCGCTGCGCACCGACGTGCGCTCGGCGCTCGAGGCGCCGGGACCGGCGCACCTGTTCGGCACCGACCAGTCGGGGCGCGACGTGTTCTCCCGCGTCGTGCACGGCGCAGGTCGCTCGGTCGGCATCGGACTGCTGGCCACCGTGCTCGCCGTGGTCGCCGGGCTCCTGCTCGGATCGCTCTCGGGTGTCTCGCCGCGGGTGGTGGATGCCGTGGCGATGCGCGTCACCGACATCCTGCTCGCCTTCCCCGAGTTCCTCGTCGCGCTGATCGTGGTCGCGGTGCTCGGACCCGGCGCGACGAACGTCGCCGTCGCGGTGACGATCGCGGCCGTGCCGGTGTACATCCGTCTAGCCCGAACGCAGACCCGCACGCTGCGCATCGCCGAGCACGTCGAGGCGGCGCGCATCCTCGGGGTCGGCCCGGTGCGCACCTTCACCCGCCACGTCGCGCCCGCGGTGCTCGGTTCGCTGAGCGTGCTCGCCACCATCGGCATCGGCTCGAGCATTCTGGCCGCCGCCGGGCTCAGCTTCCTCGGACTCGGGCCTGCGGAGCCGGATCCGGAGTGGGGGCTCATGCTCTCGGGCGGGCGCAACGTGCTGGGACGCGCCTGGTGGATCTCGGTGTTCCCCGGCCTCGCCATCACGCTCACCGTGATCAGCGCGACCGTGGTCGGCCGCACCCTCCGCGCCAGGGCCGAAGGGAGGCGCGCATGAGCGCGGTGCACGTACGAGGGCTGCGCATCGCGATCGACGGACGTACCCTCGTCGACGGGATCGACCTCGATGTGGCCGCCGGGGAGTGCGTGGCCATCGTCGGCGAGTCCGGCGCCGGCAAGTCGCTCACCGCCCGCGCGCTGCTGGGGATGCTGCCGGACGGCGCTCGCATGACTGCCGACGAGCTGCGGATCGATGGCGCCGACACCGCAGGCCTGAGCGAGTCCGGCTGGCGGTCGGTGCGCGGCCGGCGGATCGCGCTGATCTCGCAGGACGCCCTGGCCGCGCTCGACCCGCTGCGCCGGATCGGACGCGAGGTCGCCGAGCCGATGCAGATCCATGGCCTGCACCGCGGACGCCGGGAGGAGCACGTCGTCCAGCTGCTGGCATCCGTCGCCCTGACCGACCCGGAGCGTCGGGCACGTGACCGCCCGCACGAGCTGTCCGGCGGGATGCGCCAGCGTGCCCTGATCGCGTCCGCGCTCGCCGCGGACCCGGCTGTGCTGGTCGCCGACGAGGCGACCACAGCGCTGGATGCCACCGTGCAGGCGCGCATCCTCACGCTGCTGCGCTCGATCGCCGACGAGGGACGCGCGGTGCTCTTCATCAGCCACGACTTCGCGGCGGTGCGGAGGGTCGCCGACCGGGTGCTGGTCATGCGCGAGGGGCGCATCGTCGAACGCGGACCGGTCGCGGAGGTGATGTCCTCGCCCCGCGACGCGTACACGCAGGCTCTCGTCGACGCGAGCGCCCCCCGCGCGCACCGGGCGCCACGTGAGCCCAGCGACGTGCTGCTGCAGGTGCGCGACGTCTCCAAGCGGTTCGAGCGGCCGGCGGTGGTGGGGGCGTCGTTCACCCTGCAGCGCGGGCGCACCCTCGGGATCGTCGGCGAGTCCGGTTCGGGAAAGACGACCCTGGCCCGCATGCTGATCGGCGTCGAGGCACCCGATGCGGGCCGGTTGCAGTGGACGAGCCCGCAGCGGATCCAGCTCGTGCACCAGAATCCGCTCGGCGCTCTCGACCCGCGGTGGACGATCGGACGGTCGATCACCGAAGCGCTGCAGGCGGCGGGGGTTCCGCGCGGCGAGCGCCCCCGCGCCATGGCGTCCCTGCTCGCGGAGGCGGGCCTGGATGAGCGGCTGAGCCTGCGTCGTCCCCGGGAGCTGTCGGGTGGGCAGCGTCAGCGCGCGGCGATCGCTCGCGCGCTCGCCGCCGACCCGCAGGTGCTCGTGCTCGACGAGCCCGTGTCGGCACTCGATCCCACCGTGCGGGCCCGGATGCTCGAGCTTCTCGCCCGGCTGCAGACCGAGCGCCTGCTCACGATGGTGTTCGTCTCACACGATCTCGCGGTCGTCGCGGCGGTGTGCGATGACGTGCTGGTGATGCGCGACGGGGTCATCGTCGAACAGGGAGCGGTTGCTGAGGTGTTCGCCGAACCGCGGCATCCGTTCACGCGCGAGCTGATCGCGGCCGGTCTCTGACCCGGGGGCGCGTCCTCTCACAGCAAAACACCAGGTTCGCTATGGTGGGGCGCAACAGCGACGACGAAGCCGCTGCCGAAAGGAAGCTCATCCATGTCTCCCGTTCTCCTCATGGTCCTCGGACTGGCGATCTTCGCCGTCGGGTACCTCGTCTATTCGCGCTACCTCGCTCAGCGCGTGTACCGACTCGATGCGTCGTACGAGACCCCCGCGCACGAGCTGAACGACGGCGTCGACTACGTGCCGACGAACAAGTTCATCCTGTGGGGCCACCACTTCACCTCCGTCGCGGGCGCCGCGCCCATCGTCGGTCCTGCGATCGCCGTCATCTGGGGCTGGGTTCCGGCCTTCCTGTGGGTCACCATCGGCACGGTGTTCTTCGCCGGCATGCACGACCTCGGCGCGCTGTGGGCCTCGACTCGCAACAAGGGCCGATCGATCGGCGCCCTGTCGGCGCGGTACATCGGCAAGCGCGGCGCGAGCCTCTTCCTCGTCGTCATCTTCCTGCTGCTGCTGATGGTGATCGCCGCATTCGCCGTCGTGATCAAGAACCTGCTGATCTCGACGCCCAGCGCGGTGATCCCCACCTGGGGAGCGATCCTGGTGGCGCTGCTCGTCGGTGTGGCCGTGTACCGTCTGCGCTGGCCGCTGCTGCCGGTGACCGTCGTCGGCGTCGTCACGCTGTACGCCCTGATCGTGCTGGGCGACCAGGTTCCGGTCGTGCTGCCCGACGACTTCCTCGGGATGGGCCCCGCGACCTTCTGGATCCTCGCGCTGTTCGTCTACGGCGCGATCGCCTCGCTGCTGCCCGTCTGGGTGCTGCTGCAGCCGCGTGACTACATCAACGGCGTGCAGCTCTTCGTCGGACTGATCCTGCTGTTCGGGTCGGTGCTCACCGCGACGCTGTTCTCGGGCACCGCTCCCGAGATCGTCGCCCCGGCGATCAACACCGCCGTCCCGGACGGCACCCCCAGCATGGTGCCCCTGCTGTTCGTCACGATCGCCTGCGGGGCGATCTCCGGCTTCCACGGCATGGTGTCCTCCGGCACGAGCTCCAAGCAGCTCGACAAGGAGACGGATGCCCGCTTCGTCGGCTACTTCGGCGCCGTCGGCGAGGGTCTGCTCTCGCTGGGCACGATCCTCGCCGTGATCGCCGGCTTCCGCACGGTCGCCGAATGGAACGAGGTCTACAGCGCGTTCGGAGCGGGTGGAGTCGGAGCGTTCGTCACCGGGGGCGGGGCGCTCATGCAGGCCGGCATCGGCCTGCCCGCGTCGCTGAGCGCCACGGTGCTGGCCACCATGGCGGTGCTGTTCGCGGCGACGACGATGGACACCGGCATGCGCCTGCTGCGCTTCGTCGTGCAGGAGATCGGCGATGCGGTCAAGGTGCGCGTCACCAAGGTGCCCGCCACGATCGTGGTGGTCGTGGTCGGCCTCGGTCTGACCTTCTCGCAGGGGCTCGGCGGCGACGGCGGGCTGCGCATCTGGCCGCTGTTCGGCACCACCAACCAGCTGATGGCCTCGCTGACGCTGTCGATCATCGCGGTCATGCTCATCCGCAAGCGCCGCAACCCGCTGCCGGCGGTGATCCCGCTGGTGATCGTCTTCGTGCTGTCATTCTGGGCGGCGCTCGAGCAGCTCGCCTCGTTCGCCGACCCCGCGAAGGCCGATTGGCTGCTGTTCGCGCTGGATGTGATCATCATCGCCTCGAGTGTCTGGGTCGCTGTGGAAGCGGTGCTCGCGATGCGTCGCGCGGCACGCGACGAGCCCGAGCACGAAGATGAGGATGCGCAGCTCGAAGCGGTGCGCGAGGAGGTCTGATCGATGGTTCGCACCGAGGCGGCCCGGCGCCTGCGCGGGCGCTGGGCCGCCTTGCGGCGCGGGATGGCGGAGTACTACGCCGGTCCGTACCGCCAGATGCTCGCTCGCGAGCAGCGCGATGAAGACGACCTGTTCGCTCTGGTCGTGCTCGGCGAGGCGCTGGGCGTGCCCGACCCGGCGGCGTACTACAGCGCCGAGCTCATGCCGCTCGTGGCCGACGACTTCCACCGCTGGCACCGCCGGATGGGCATGCCGCGCTCGCCGCTGGACAGCATGACATGCTGCTAGACGCACTGCGCAGACCGATGCTCTTCGTCGGGGGCAAAGGCGGCGTGGGAAAGACCTCGCTGGCATCCGCTCTCGCCGTCGCCCGCGCACGCGACGGCGAGCGCGTGCTGGTGGTGTCCACCGACCCCGCGCACAACCTCGGCCATCTCTGGCGGCGCGAGGTGGGGGACGCTCCGGTGCGACTGGCCGACTTCGCCCGCGGCTCGCTGGACGGCGTCGAGGTCGATCCGCACGCGACGATCGACCGGCACCTCGACGCCGTCGAGAAGACCATGACCCGCATGCTTCCTGAGCGGCAGCATCGCGCCGCCCGAGAGCATCTGGAGCGGGCGCGGCACGCGCCCGGCAGCCATGAGTCAGCGGTGCTGGAGCGCATCGCCGAACTCGCCGAAGCGGGGCAGCGCGACTACGACGCCGTCATCTTCGACACCGCGCCCTCCGGGCACACTCTGCGGCTGCTGGCGCTGCCGGGTCAGCTCGCCGGCTGGACCGAGACCCTGCTGCGCAACCGCGACCGCTCGGAGCGCTTCTCGGCCGCGATGCGCGGGCTCGCCGGAACCGCCGACCCGCAGGCGGAGGCACAGGCCGATCTCCGCCGCGCGCTGCAGCGTCGCCGCGACCGGTTCAGCGGCATGCAGCAGGCCATCGCCGATCCCGCGCGCACCGGCTTCGTGGTCGTGTTCACGGCGGAGGCGCTGCCGGTGGCGGAGACCCTGGAAGTCGTGCAGAGCCTGCGGAGCATGGGCGTCACGGTCGCCGGCCTGGTGGCCAATCGGCGCTCGCCCGCCGACGGCGGCGAGGTGCTGGCCGCGCGTCGCACCGTCGAGGACGCACACCTGCAGCACGTGCGCGACGCCGTGCCGGATGCCCCGGTGCTCGAGATCCCCCTCGTGCCGGGGGAGCTGACCGGACCGGAGGCGCTGACCACGCTCGCCGGACTGCTGGAGTGCGCCGCCGTCGGATGATCGAGGCCGGACGCAGGAGTCCTTGTGGCCGGACGTCTGTCGGACATATCCTCCCCGCATGGCGCCGCGGGGCCACGTCGAGGACGGGGGCGAGATGAGTGAGGACGCGAGGACCGGGCTCGTCGAGTGGATGCGGCGTCGCCGTCAGCCGCTCGGCGCGGTGGGAGCGGTCATCGCCGCCGGGATGAGCGCCCTGTGGGTCGTCGTCGTGCCGGACCGTGTCGACACGGTGACGGGCGTGCAGGAGGTCGTGATCCGGTGGGGGCACCCGGTGTGCTGGGCTCTGCTCGCGATCGTCGGCGTCCTCATCGCCGTCGCCGCACCGAAGCGCATCCGCGACGTGGTCGCGGTGCTGGCGGCCGGCAGCTACGCGGCCTTCGTGATCGCGATGCTCTGGCCGTGAGTCGTGCTGCGCTCGCCGGGAAGACGCGTAGAATGGACGCACAAGCAATGATCCGGCCATCACCGGGGAGCTCTCGGAAGAACCCTTCGCCTCGGCGCAGGAACTAGACCCGAGCGGGGCAGGCCCGTCATCGCCGCAGTGAGAGCGGCTTCGCGAGAAGCACGCAGGGTGGTACCGCGGTCCGTGAACGCACGGGTCGTCCCTGCAGCAGCATCCGCCCACGACCACTGCGAGCGCACATGACCTATCCTCAGCCATTCCGGTTCCTGAGCAGCGGCGAAGCCGACAGTCGAAGGGTCGGACCCGCCGCCGACTCCGTCGTCCCCAGCCCGCGGTTCCCCGAGATCGAGACCGAGGTGCTCGACTTCTGGAAGTCGGACGACACCTTCCGGGCATCGATCGCGCAGCGCGAGGGTGCCGACGAGTGGGTCTTCTACGACGGGCCCCCGTTCGCGAACGGCCTGCCGCACTACGGGCACCTGCTCACCGGCTACGCGAAGGACGTCTTCCCGCGCTTCCAGACGATGCTCGGCAAGAAGGTCGACCGCGTCTTCGGCTGGGACACGCACGGCCTGCCCGCCGAGCTCGAGGCGATGAAGCAGCTCGGCATCACGGAGAAGAGCGAGATCGAGCAGATGGGCATCGACGTCTTCAACGCGAAGGCGCGCGACTCGGTGCTCACCTACACGCGCGAGTGGCAGGACTACGTGACCCGCCAGGCCCGCTGGGTCGACTTCGAGCGCGGGTACAAGACGCTCGACCTCGGCTACATGGAGAGCGTGCTCTGGGCGTTCAAGACGCTGTACGACAAGGGCCTCGCGTATGAGGGCTACCGGGTGCTGCCCTACTGCTGGCGCGATGAGACTCCGCTGTCGGCGCACGAGCTGCGCATGGACGACGACGTGTACAAGGACCGTCAGGACCCGTCGGTCACCGTGACCTTCCCCCTGGTCGGCGCCAAGGCCGAGACGCTCGGCCTGACCGCCGTGCGCGCGCTGGCCTGGACGACCACGCCGTGGACGCTGCCCACCAACCTCGCCCTCGTCGTCGGCCCCGAGATCGAGTACGTGGTGCTGCCAGGCGGGCCGAACGGCGCCGCCGACATCGTGCCGGGGGACGACCCGGCCGAGAGCGACGCGCACCGCTACCTGCTCGCCCGCGATCTGCTGGGCGGCTACGCCAAGGACCTCGGCTACGAGTCCGCCGACGACGCGTTCGCCGCGGTGCAGCAGACCGTGCTCGGCGCCGAGCTCGAGGACGTCGCGTACGACCGGCTGTTCGACTACTACGCGGATGCCGAGACCTGGGGCACCGAGAACGCCTGGCGCATCCTCGTCGACGACTACGTCACCACCACCGATGGCACGGGCATCGTGCATCAGGCACCCGCCTACGGTGAGGACGACCAGCGCGTGACCAACGCCGCGGGCATCCCGACGATCATCTCGCTCGACGACGGCGGACGCTTCCTCCCGTCGGTCACCGACGTGGCCGGTCAGCTGTGGATGGACGCCAACACGCCGCTGATCCGTCTGCTGCGCGCCGGCGGGCGGATGCTGCGCGAGCAGAGCTACGTGCACTCCTACCCGCACTGCTGGCGCTGCCGGAACCCCCTCATCTACAAGGCCGTCTCGAGCTGGTTCATCCGGGTCACCGACATCAAGGACGACCTGCTCGCGAACAACGAGCAGATCACCTGGGTGCCCGAGAACGTCAAGCACGGCCAGTTCGGCAAGTGGCTCGAGGGCGCGCGCGACTGGTCGATCAGCCGCAACCGCTACTGGGGCTCGCCGATCCCGATCTGGAAGAGCGACGACCCCGAGTACCCCCGGGTCGACGCGTACGGATCGCTCGAGGAGCTCGAGCGCGACTTCGGCACGCTGCCGCGCAACCCCGAGGGGGAGGTCGACCTGCACCGGCCGTACATCGACGACCTCACGCGCCCGAACCCGGACGACCCGACCGGCAAGAGCACGATGCGTCGCATCGAGGACGTGTTCGACGTGTGGTTCGACTCCGGATCCATGCCCTACGCGCAGGTGCACTACCCGTTCGAGAACCAGGAGTGGTTCGACTCGCACGCGCCGGCGGACTTCATCGTGGAGTACATCGGACAGACCCGCGGCTGGTTCTACGTGATGCACGTGCTCTCGACCGCCCTGTTCGACCGGCCGGCGTTCACGGGCGTCAGCTGCCACGGCATCGTCCTCGGCAGCGACGGCTACAAGATGTCGAAGTCGCTGCGCAACTATCCCGATGTCAGCGAGGTGCTCGACCGCGACGGGTCGGATGCCATGCGCTGGTTCCTCATGTCGAGCTCGGTGCTGCGCGGCGGCAACCTCGCCGTCACCGAGGAGGGCATCCGCTCGGGCGTCCGCGAGTTCCTGCTGCCGCTGTGGAACTCGTGGTACTTCTTCGCGACCTATGCGAACGCTTCGACAGGCTCAGCGGGGGCCGCTTCGACAGGCTCAGCGGGGGCCGCCGGCGGCGGCTACGAGGCCACCTGGCGCACCGACAGCACCGACGTGCTCGACCGCTACATCCTGGCGCGCCTGGGCGACCTCGTGCGCGAGGTGCGCATCGACCTCGAGGGGCTCGACTCGACCACCGCATCCGCCCGGCTGCGCGACTTCGCCGAGGTGCTCACCAACTGGTACATCCGTCGCTCGCGCGACCGGTTCTGGGAGGGCGTCACTGACGACCCGAAGAGCCGCGAGGCCTTCGACACGCTGTACACGGTGCTCGAGACGCTGTCCCGTGTCGCGGCACCGCTCGTGCCGCTGATCAGCGAGCGGGTCTGGCAGGGACTCACCGGCGGGCGCAGCGTGCACCTGACCGACTGGCCCGACGCCGACGCGTTCCCCGCAGCCGACGACGTGCGCGACGCGATGGATGCCGTCCGCGAGCTCTCCAGCGTCGGCAACGCCCTGCGAAAGAAGGAGAAGCTGCGCGTGCGTCTGCCGCTCGCCCGCCTCACCGTCGTGTCACCGCTGGCCGCCGACCTCGCGCAGTTCGAGGGCATCCTCCGCGAAGAGCTCAACGTCAAGACGGTCGAGCTCGTGCAGCTGGCCCAGAACACGGCATCCGACTACGGCATCAGCCACCGTCTCAGCGTCAACGCCCGCGCCGCGGGACCGCGCCTGGGCAAGGAGGTGCAGAAGGTCATCCGCGCCGCGAAGGAGGGCCTCTGGAGCGAGAAGGGCGGCGTGGTGACCGCTGACGGCATCGCCCTCGAGCCGCACGAGTACGACCTGGTGCTCGAAACTTCAGGGCGCCCGGAAGGCGAGGCCCTCGCCCTGGTGCCCGGCGGCGGGTTCATGCTGCTCGACACCGTGACCACGCCGGAACTCGAGGCCGAGGGGATGGCGCGGGATGCGATCCGCGTCGTGCAGGAGGCTCGCAAGAACGCCGGTCTCGACGTGAGCGATCGCATCGTGCTGGCTCTGAACGTCTCCGCGGCGGACGCGGAGGCTCTCCGCCGGCACGCCGACCTGATCGCGGGCGAGACGCTCGCGGTGGGATTCGCGGTGCAGCCCACAGACGAGATCGAGCAGGTGGTCGAGAGCTTGGGCAGTCCCGGTGACGGCGTGTTCCGCACCAGCGCCAAGGCGCTGGGATCGCAGAAGGCGACGATCATCGTCACGATCGATTCGAACGTCCCCCAGGAGGCAGCGCGGTGAGCGACGTGCAGAGAGCCGACATCGTCTACGAGAAGCTGCTCGAGCGAGCAGGGGAGCGGTGGGTGCAGCCGCGCAAGGAGCGGGTCGCCCGCATCCTGACCCTGCTCGACGACCCGCAGCGCACCTACCGCGTCGTGCACATCACCGGCACGAACGGCAAGACATCGACCGCACGCATGATCGAGAGCCTGCTGCGTTCGCACGGACTGCGCACGGGCCTGTTCACCAGCCCGCACCTGAAGCGCTTCACCGAGCGGATCATCATCGACGGCGAGCCGATCGCCGACGGGGCGATCGCGGATGCCTGGGATGAGATCGAGCCCTTCGTTGGCATCGTCGACGCAGAGCTCGAGACAGCGGGCGATGCGCCGCTGACGTTCTTCGAGCTGCTGACCGTGCTCGCGTTCGTCGCCGCGTCGGACGCGCCCGTCGACGTGCTCGTGCTCGAAGTGGGCATGGGCGGGTCGTGGGACTCCACCAACACCGCCGACGGCGATGTCGCGGTCTTCGCGCCGATCGACATGGATCACGCCGACCGTCTCGGCGACACCATCGAGGCCATCGCCGAGGTGAAGGCCGGCATCATCAAGGACGGCGCCGCCGTCGTGTCGGCAGAGCAGCGACCCGAGGTCGCCGCGGTGCTGCGCCGCGTGGCCTCCGAGAAGGACGCGACGATCGCGTTCGAGGGCGAGGACTTCGGGCTCAGCGACCAGAAGCTCGCGGTGGGCGGCCAGCTGATCGGCATCCGCGGGCTCGCCGGCGAGTACGTCGACGAGTACCTGCCCCTGTACGGCGCGCATCAGGGTCACAACGCCGCTCTCGCCGTCGCCGCGGTCGAATCGCTGATCGGCGGTGCGTCGCAGCGGATCGTCGGCGACATCCTCGCCGACGGACTGCAGAACGCGACGTCTCCGGGACGTCTGCAGCTGGTGGGCATCGCACCGACCGTGGTCGTGGACGCTGCGCACAACCCGCACGGCGCCGCGGCCCTCGCGCGTTCACTCGACGACAGCTTCGACTTCGACGAGTGGGGTCTCGTGCTCGGCGTCTTCGCCGACAAGGACGCGGCCGGCATCATCGATCAGCTGCTCCCGCAGGTCGCCGAGGTGTTCGCGACGGCCCCCGATTCGGATCGGGCTGCGGATGCGGATGCCATCGCCGACCTCGTGGAGGAGCGCGGCCGCCGCGCGAGTGTGCATCCCACCCTCGCCGACGCCGTCGACGCAGCCCGGGAGTGGGCGGCCTCGGCCGACCGTCGCGCCGTCGTCATCGCCGGGTCGATCGTGCTGGCCGGCGAGGCCCTGCTGCTCTCGGAGGAGGAGGACTGGAAGTCGGGGTGGCGCGCATGAGCGCCCGTGTGGCAAGGCATCCCCGTGCTCCGCGCACGCTGGTGCAGAAGCTCGGGTCGATCGTGCTCGGCTTCGAGGCGATCGGCGCCCTGCTCGCCGGACTCGTGATCTTCGGGCTCAAGGCTCTGCCCGCGGGCATTCCGCCGTGGTGGGGGATCGTCGCCGGCGCGGCGGTCGCGATCGCGCTCGTCGCTGTCGCCGGCGCGATCGCGAAGCCGTGGGCGGTCCCCGCCGGATGGGCGCTGCAGGTCGTCATCGCCCTGGGCGCGCTGCTGGTGCCCGCGATCGCGTTCGTCGTGCTGATTTTCGGCGGCATGTGGGCGTATGCGACGATCGGTGGGGCCCGCATCGACCGACAGCGGCCGGCGGGCCCGCCGGCAGAACCTCACACAGAGAGCGAATGACATGGCCACTGAAGAAACCCTCGTCCTCGTCAAGCCCGACGGCGTCGCCCGCGGCCTGACCGGCAGCATCCTCGCCCGCATCGAGGCGAAGGGCTACGCGCTCGTCGACCTGCGCCTGGTCGAGCCCGACCGCGACCGGCTCGCGGCGCACTATGCCGAGCACGAGGGCAAGCCGTTCTACGAGCCCCTGCTCGAGTTCATGATGTCGGGCCCGTCGGTCGCGATCCGGCTCGCCGGCAACCGCGTCATCGAGGGGTTCCGCTCGCTCGCGGGAACCACCGATCCGACGACGGCGGCGCCCGGCACCATCCGCGGTGACTTCGGCCGCGACTGGGGCCTCAAGGTGCAGCAGAACCTCGTGCACGGCTCGGACAGCCCCGAGTCCGCCGCGCGTGAGCTCGGCATCTGGTTCGACTGAACACGGACCGAAGACGAGAAGAGGGACGCCCGATCAGGCGTCCCTCTTCTCGTGGGGTGGTCAGAAGATCATGCCGATGACCTCGCCGAGCAGATCGAGGCCGGCCAGCTGCGCCATCGCGATCACGGTGGCGTAGGCCAGGATCGTCGCCAGCGGCACCCACACCATGAGGCGTCCGGCACGCTCCCGAACGGCCGTGGAGCGGCCGAGCGTGCCGTTGCGCACGAGGTGCAGTGTCGTCGCGAAGAAGGTCGGTATCGTCACCGCCCACGTGGCCATGCACCACGGGCACAGGGTGTGCAGGCTGTAGATGCTCTGGCCGATCAGCCAGCACACGAAGATGAATGCGCCGAGCACGCCGACACCGAACAGACCCCAGAACCAGCGCGGGAAGCGCACGCCCGAGAGCACGGCGACGCCCATCACGAGCACGGCCATCCACGCGGTCACGCCGATCAGGGGGTTGGGGAACCCGAACACGGCACCCTGCCAGGATCCGAGGTTCTTGTCGCACTGCAGCATGACGCTCACGTAGCAGCTCGTCGTCTCGCCCGGATTCTCGAGCACGTAGAACTTCTCGATCGTCAGCTGGAAGGCCGCCCACCAGCCGAGGACCGCGGCGATGATGAGCCAGATTCCGTAGCCGACATGGCGGGTGCGCGCGGTGGTCATGGCGCGATTATCCCAGTGGCGGCTATGCGGCTCGGGTGAATCGCGGCGCGCGAGTCGAACGCTGTTCGGCCGTCGGGCCGCGGTAGTGCGATAATGACTGAAGACGACGTCGCGCTCACGCGTGATGGAATCGACAAGACTTCGGGGTGATGTGCCCCAGGCGGTCGTGCCCGAGAGCCGACCTCCAGCCGATCGAGTTCGCGGCCGCTGTTTCGCCGCACGAGTTTTCGCGGCGCACGCAGTGCCCGCGCAGGGAGCTAGCCAGAGATGGCCGATGAGAACGATGACACCACCACCCCCAGCCTCGACGAGACGCCGGCGCAGCCGGTAGGCGAGGACACCGCGACCGCCGCGACGGATCAGCCCGCCGCCGCGCAGCCGGATGCCGTGGAGCCGGATGCCGCGACGGAACAGTCCGCAGCTGCGCAGCCGGCCGCAGAGCCTGCGGCCGCTTCGCCCACGACGAGCGAGGAGCCCCAACCCGTCACCGCGGTGAGCCTGGGGCTGCTGCCCGAGGTGTTCGTGTCGAAGGTGTCCACGCAGCTGCACTTCTACGCACCCGAGATCGTCCCGCTGCCGGCACACGGCGGACGCGACGACGAGGGCGATGACCGCGACGACCGCGACAGCGCGTTCCGCCGAGGACGTGGCGGACGACGCGGCGAGGGCGACGAGAGCCGTGACGAGCCGCGTCAGCGCCAGCGTCACGTCGAGTACATCACCGAGCCGAAGGCGATCAAGGGCTCGACGCGCCTCGAGGCCAAGAAGCAGCGTCGCCGCGACGGCCGCGACGCCGGTCGTCGTCGCCCTGTGGTGACCGAGGCCGAGTTCCTCGCCCGCCGCGAGTCCGTCGACCGCATGATGGTCGTGCGCTCGAAGAACGGTCGCACGCAGATCGGCGTGCTCGAAGACGAGGTGCTGGTCGAGCACTACGTGGCCCGCAACCAGGACGCGTCGCTGATCGGGAACGTCTACCTCGGCCGCGTGCAGAACGTGCTGCCCAGCATGGAGGCGGCCTTCGTCGACATCGGCCGCGGACGCAACGCGGTGCTGTACTCCGGTGAGGTCGACTGGGACGGCGTCGAGACCGGCAACCAGCCGCGTCGCATCGAGCTGGCGCTCAAGGCGGGCGACCGCGTGCTCGTGCAGGTCACCAAGGATCCGATCGGACACAAGGGCGCCCGGCTCACCAGCCAGATCTCGCTTCCCGGCCGCTACCTCGTGTACGTTCCGGGCGGGTCGATGAACGGCATCTCGCGGAAGCTTCCCGACAACGAGCGCGCTCGTCTCAAGCGCATCCTCAAGGAGGTGCTGCCCGAGTCGTCCGGCGTGATCGTGCGCACGGCGGCCGAGGGCGCCACCGAGGAGCAGCTGACCCGTGACGTGCAGCGGCTCACCGCGCAGTGGGAGCACATCCAGAAGCAGGTGCAGACGCAGCAGGCCCCGGCGCTGCTGCACGCCGAGCCCGACCTGCTGGTCAAGATCGTGCGCGATGTCTTCAACGAGGACTTCACCCGCATGACCATCCAGGGCGACGACGCCCGGCAGACGATCCGCGCGTACCTCGAGAGCGTCGCCCCCGACCTGCTCGAGCGCGTCGAGACCTACACCGACGAGGTCGACCCGTTCGACGCGTACCGCATCACCGAGCAGATCGAGAAGGCTCTCGACCGCAAGGTGTGGCTGCCCTCAGGTGGCTCGCTGGTGATCGACCGGACCGAGGCGATGACGGTCGTCGACGTCAACACCGGCAAGTTCGTCGGCTCCGGCGGAAACCTCGAGGAGACCGTCACCAAGAACAACCTCGAGGCCGCCGAGGAGATCGTGCGCCAGCTGCGCCTGCGCGACATCGGCGGCATCATCGTGGTCGACTTCATCGACATGGTGCTCGAGTCCAATCGCGACCTCGTGCTGCGCCGCCTGGTGGAGTGCCTGAGCCGCGACCGCACGAAGCACCAGGTCGCCGAGGTGACCTCGCTGGGTCTCGTGCAGATGACCCGCAAGAAGCTCGGCCTCGGCCTGCTGGAGACCTTCAGCGAGGCGTGCGACGTCTGCGCGGGGCGCGGCGTGATCGTGCACCACGATCCCGTCGTCAAGCACCGCAGCAGCAACGGCGGCGGGTCGAACGGCGGCGGGCAGAACCGTCGTTCGCGCGGCGGTTCCTCGCAGCAGTCCGCACCGGCAGCCGACAAGCAGCAGTCCGGCAGCGGCGGCACGCACAGCATCACCGAGGTCGCCAAGTCGGCACTCGCCGCGATCGCCGCCTCGACCATCGTCGTGAACGGCGAGGCCGCACCGGATCAGCCCGCAGCAGAGCAGCAGGCGTCGTCCGAGGCCGCTGCGCAGAGCGAGCGTCCGAAGAAGCGCAAGAAGCGCGGTGGCGAGCGCAAGGGCGCTCCGAAGACGCAGACCGAGCAGCTGCTCGACTCGGTGCTCGACGCCCTTCCTGAACCGAAGGCGCCCGGTCAGGGCCGCAACCGGCGTCGGGTCACGACCGCCATGCTGACTCCGAACTCGTCCTCGGACACGTCAGCGCCGGTCTCGGGCTCGGACTCGCAGCCCTGACCGGATGAGCCGCCTGGTGAGCTCCTTGCCGCCCACGTGCACCGCACCGGCGGCGAGGAGTCTCGGCAGCGCGTCCTCCGGGACGTCGTAGTGGTCCAGATCGAAGGCGCGGGGCGGGATGCCGTGCTCCGCCGCGAACGCGTGCAGCTCGGCCAGATCCGCGTCGCTGACGAGGTGCGCCCACAGCCTGCCGTGCGCGGGCCAGATGGCGTCGTCGACGAGAACGGTCATGTCGAGATCCTAGAGGGGACACGCGATCGGGGCCGCTTTGCGGCATCGGCGCTGATCCGGTAAAGTTGTCCTTTGGTGCGAGACCCCTGGCGGCTTTGCCGATCGCAGGAGAAGTCTTGCGTCCGCATCCGTCGCCCCGGCGATGAACGCAAGCAACAGTCTTCCCGTGAGATTCCCGGAGCGATCCGCTCCCCAACGAAACAGGTATGAAGTGGTTTACGCAGTAGTGCGCGCCGGTGGCCGGCAGGAGAAGGTCGAGGTCGGCACGATCGTTCAGCTCGACCGTGTTCAGGCTGCCCAGGGCGAGAACATCGAGCTTCCCGCCGTGCTTCTCGTCGACGGTGCCTCTGTGACCACCGACGCCGACAAGCTGGCGAAGGTCAAGGTCACGGCTGAGGTCATCGGCAACCTCCGCGGCCCGAAGATCGTCATCCAGAAGTTCAAGAACAAGACCGGCTACAAGAAGCGCCAGGGCCACCGTCAGGAGCTCACGCGCGTCAAGATCACCGGCATCAAGTAAGCACGGAAGAGGCTCAGGACATGGCACACAAGAAGGGCGCGAGCTCGACCCGCAACGGTCGTGACTCCAACGCACAGCGACTCGGCGTGAAGCGCTTCGGCGGTCAGACCGTCAGCGCCGGCGAGATCCTCGTCCGTCAGCGCGGCACCCACTTCCACCCCGGCGCGGGCGTCGGCCGTGGCGGCGACGACACGCTGTTCGCTCTCGAGGCGGGCGCCGTCGAGTTCGGCACCAAGGGCGGCCGCAAGGTCGTCAACATCGTCGCAGCCGCTCAGTAAGAGCAGCAGACTTCCTGGACGGGGCGGGCTTCGGCTCGCCCCGTCCTCGTATCCCCGCCCGTCGCCGGGCTCGGGGCCCAGTTCAAGGAGCAGTCACACATGGTCACGTTCGTCGACACCGTCACGCTGCACCTCCGCGCCGGCAGGGGCGGCAACGGCTGCGTCTCGGTGCATCGTGAGAAGTTCAAGCCGCTCGGCGGTCCGGATGGCGGCAAGGGCGGCGACGGAGGAGACATCATCCTCGTCGCCGACCCGCAGGTGACGACGCTGCTGTCGTACCATCATTCGCCGCACCGCACCGGTGGCAACGGCGGCTTCGGCATGGGCGATCACCGCTCGGGGTACGACGGCGAGTCGCTCGAGCTTCCGGTGCCCGTCGGCACCGTGGTGAAGAGCGTCGACGGCGACGTGCTGCACGACATGATCGTCCCCGGCGAGAAGTACGTGGTCGCCGAGGGTGGCCGCGGCGGGCTCGGCAACGCGGCACTCGCCTCACCCAAGCGCAAGGCCCCCGGCTTCGCGCTGCTCGGCACGCCCGGCCAGGAGTGCTCGGTCGTGCTCGAGCTGAAGACCGTCGCCGATGTCGCCCTCGTGGGCTACCCGTCCGCGGGCAAGTCGAGCCTGATCGCCGCACTGTCTGCCGCGCGTCCGAAGATCGCCGACTACCCGTTCACGACACTGCACCCCAACCTCGGAGTGGTGCAGGCCGGTGACAGCAGGTACACCGTCGCCGACGTTCCCGGCCTGATCGAGGGCGCCAGCGAGGGCAAGGGGCTCGGCCTCGAGTTCCTCCGCCACGTCGAGCGCTGCAGCGCCCTGCTGCACGTGCTCGACTGCGCCACCCTCGAGCCGGGTCGCGATCCGCTGTCCGACCTCGACGTCATCCTCGCCGAGCTCGGCGCGTACGAGGTGCCCGAGGGGCAGATCCCTCTGCTGGACCGACCGCAGATCGTGGCCTTGAACAAGGTCGACGTGCCCGAAGCTCGCGAGCTCGCCGAGATGGTGCGCCCCGACATCGAGGCGCGCGGCTTCCGGGTCTTCGAGATCTCGACCGTCGCACGCGAGGGGCTGCGCGCGCTGAGCTTCGCGCTGGCCGAACTCGTCGACCAGCACCGCGCCGAGGTCGCGGTCGAGGTTCCCCGTGAACGCGTCGTCATCCGGCCGAAGGGCGCGAAGGAGGAGTTCTCCATCCGCGTCGAGGGCGGCACCTACGGCAACATCTACCGCGTGCTCGGTGAGAAGCCGGTGCGCTGGGTGCAGCAGACCGACTTCCAGAACGAAGAGGCCGTGGGCTACCTCGGCGACCGTCTCGAGCGTCTCGGCGTCGAGACCGCGCTGTTCAAGGCGGGCGCCGTGGCCAGCGCGACGGTCATGATCGGCACCGGAGAGAACAGCGTCGTCTTCGACTGGGAGCCCTCGATCGCCTCGACGGCGGAGCTGATGGGCTCGCCGCGCGGCACCGACATCCGCATCGGCGGCTCGAACCGCCGCACCACGGCCGAGCGTCGTGAGCAGTACCACGAGATGATGGATGCGCGCGCCGCAGCCCGAGCCGAGCTCGAGGAGAAGCGCCTCGCCTCACGCGAGGACGAGGAATGACCGCGAGCAGCCGCGCTGAGCTGGCGACAGCGAGCCGGATCGTCGTCAAGGTCGGATCCTCATCGATCAGCGGCGAGTCGTCGTGGCGCATCCCGATGATCGTGCAGGCGCTGTCATCGGCGCACCGGCGCGGGGCGGAGATCATCCTCGTCTCATCGGGGGCGATCGCCACGGGCATCCCGTTCCTGGCCCTCGACTCGAGGCCCACCGATCTCGCGACCCAGCAGGCTGCCGCCGCAGTGGGGCAGAACGTCCTCGTCTTCCGGTACCAGGAGGCCCTGCGGCCGTTCAGCATCGTGGCCGGTCAGGTGCTGCTGACGACCGGTGACCTCGAGAACCCGACGTCGCGCAGCAACGCGCGACGAGCGATGGACCGGCTGCTGTCGCTGCGCATCCTGCCGATCGTCAACGAGAACGACACGGTCGCCACGCAGGAGATCCGCTTCGGCGACAACGACCGGCTCGCGGCGCTCGTCGCGCAGCTCGTCGGCGCTGATGCGCTCGTGCTGCTCAGCGACGTCGAGTCGCTGTACACGAAGCCGCCGACGGACCCCACCGCGGTGCCGATCGAGGAGATCCCGGCCGACGCCGATCTCAGCGGTCTCGAATTCGGCGCCTCGGTCGTCAACAGCGTGGGCACCGGGGGAGCGGCGACGAAGGTCTCGGCTGCGCGGATGGCCGCGGCATCCGGCATCGGCGTGCTGGTGACCAGCGCCGACCTGGTCGGCAAGGCCCTCGAGGGTGAGCCGATCGGCACGTGGTTCGCCCCCTCCGTCGGTCGCTGACCCGCCGGCGTCATGGCGGCCCTGGCCGCGCCGGCGCGTCGATACACTGACCGGATGAGCACAACTCCCGTCTTCGATGCCCAGGCGGACACCGCGCAGGCTCGCCTCGTGCGCGCCAAGGAGGCCTCACGGTCGATCGCACGGCTGACCAGCGCCGACAAGGCGCGTCTGCTCGAGACGATCGCCGAGGCGATCGAGTCGAGCACCGCTCGGATCGTCGAGGCCAACGCGCTCGACATCGAGCGGGGGCGGGCGGATGCCATCGGCGAGTCGCTCATCGACAGGCTGCGCCTGGATGAGCGGCGTGTGGCCGCACTGGCATCCGCCGTCCGCGACGTCGCCACCCTGCCCGACCCGATCGGGCAGGTGATCGGCGGGCACCGGATGCCGAACGGCGTCGCCCTCGAGCAGGTGCGGGTTCCGTTCGGGGTCGTCGGAGCGATCTACGAAGCGCGCCCCAACGTGACCGTCGACATCGCCGCCCTCGCCCTGCGCGCGGGCAATGCGGTGGTGCTGCGCGGCGGCAGCGCCGCCCGGGAATCGAACACGGTGCTGGTCGCCGTGATGCGGCAGGCGCTGGCGGATCTCGGGCACGACCCCGAAGCGATCCAGAGCCGCCACGACTTCGGCCGCGACGGCGCGAAGGCGATGATGCACGCGCGCGGTCTGATCGCTGCCTCCTATACCC